>CAYXYA010000233.1:0-3978 GCA_964469185.1 uncultured bacterium
GTGCTCTTCCGATCTGTCCCTCGTGGTGGATGTCTTCCCCCGTTCGGGTGATACTTTTTATTACGCCGACATCACCCGTACTTTCGTGAAGGGGAAGGCTTCGCCCGCTTTGAAAGCCCAGTATGAGGCGGTGAAGGCCGCCCAAGAGAAGGGAATCGCCATGGTGGCTCCGGGGATCAACGGACGGGATGTCCATCAAACGATCCAGCGGGAGATGGAGGGCCGGGGTTATAAAACGGAGCGCCGCAAAGGCACCATGGTGGGATTCTTTCACGGTACGGGTCATGGTTTGGGATTGGATGTGCATGAGGCCCCCCGCGTGAATTCTTCCGATCACGTCCTGAAAAAGGGCGAGGTGGTGACCGTGGAACCGGGTCTTTATTACCCGGGCGTGGGTGCCGTTCGTATCGAGGATCTGTTGGTGGTCACTCCCGGCGGGCATCGGAACCTGACGGTCTATCCCAAAAAACTCGAGATCGCTTGATCCTTTAAAGGTCCACATGACTCCTTTTGAAAAAACGAACCAGGATTTCCTGAACTTCCTTCATCAACCCGAAACCCAATGGGATCTGATCAAAGGAACTCTCTTGATCGCCCGCCAACAATATTCGGAACTTGATGAGCAAAAGTATTTGGCAATAGCGGACAAAATGGCGAAAGAGGCCGCCCGTCTTCTCGCTTCCTGCGCGACGAAACAAGAAAAAATAGACCGACTGAATCGTTACTTTTTCGACGAGATGGGTTTTCATGGCAATCAGGAAGACTATTATGATCTTCGAAACAGCTACCTTTCGGACGTGTTGGACTCCAAGCAGGGAATTCCAGTTACTTTATCGGCTTTGTATTTAAAGTTGGCCTGGGAAGCTGGATGTCCAGTTTATGGGATCAATTTTCCAGGGCATTTTTTGGTGGCCTGGAAAGAATCCGGCTCGGATATGGACTTGAACATTTATTTGGATGTATTCGATCAGGGAAAGGTGCTGGGTCGTCCAGAATTGACTGCTCTTCTCGAAAAGACGGGTGGATCACCCCAGGTCTTGGAACCGGCTCATCACCTTCGAAACGCGGGGATCAAGGATGTCTTGCACCGTATGTTGGGGAACCTAAAATCCATTCACGCCGCCCAGCACCAAATGGAACGGGCCCTTTGGGCGGCGGATTGGATGTTCCTTTTGAAGTCCAATGACTGGAACAGTTTGAGGGACAAGGGGTTGTTTTGCTTTTCACTGGGACGGATGGAAGAGTCAGAAAAGTACTTGGAGATGTATTTAGAGAAGACAGGTAAGCCGGTGGATTACGCGCAGGTTTGGCAGGTCCTTTACGCTATCCGGGCGCAAAGTCCCGCGAGTATGAATTGATAAGATTGCGTCAAAGGTGGTAGTGGCGAGGATGTTTAATTTGGCTGTTGTTCTGTGACAGTTGGTGTAGTTGAAGGCATAAGTTGTTTTAAGATGGCTTTTGAATCCGCGTCGTCGCCGCACCAGGAAAACGCGAAATAAGAAAGAATGATAAGCGCAGCGCCCCAAAGCATCAGTTTGGGTTCTTGTATCTTCTTCCCGCGGTAAAGCAGGTACATGCCGACGGTTCCCATGATGAACGAGGCTATCGTTTCCAACCAGAGCATGAATTTTCCCTTGGTTATTTTTTCTGCCCGTTCGCTGTTAAGTCCATAAAACCCATGATGCCCTCGATTACTTTCTTCGCGATTGGGGCGGCAACATCTTTTCCTGTTCCGCCGTTCTCAGCCAGGATGGCCATGGCGATCTTGGGATTTTCCGCGGGAGCGAAGCAGATGAACCAGGCATGGAAATTAGGGTCGCGGCTTCCGGAGGTACCTGTCTTACCGGCTATCTTGATGCCCTTGACCCTGGCCTTGACCCCGATTCCGCGTTCCACGTCGTTCACCATCATGGTCGTCAAGAACTGGGCGGTCTGGCGGGAGATGGCGTTTTTATAAACGACTGGTTTGTTTTCCTCTAAAATTTTTCCGTTGATGTTGGTGAGTTTGCTGACCAGATAAGGGGACATGATCACACCGTCATCGGCGATGGCCGAGGCGATGAAAGCGGCGTTGAGCGGCGTGATGCGGAAGTTCTTGCCGAGCCCGGTGGCGCTCGCGGCCAGGTCGTAGCGGGTGAGGCCGAGTTTAGGGGTGGAGCCGGCCGCCACAGGGACGCTGATGGTCTTGGGGATGGAGTTGAACCCGAAACGGTTGTTGTACTCGAAAAGCGCGTCCTCGCCCAAAGCGATCCCGAGGCGGCCGAACGCCACGTTGCAGGACGTGTCAAAGGCTTCTTCTAAACTGCGGATGGTCTTGTGTTTTTCGCTGTCATAGAAGATCTGGTTATCGATAAACGTGTAGCCCTTGCAAAAGAGTGGAAAAATGGTCGCCATGTTCAGGTTCTTTTCGATGGCGGCGGCAGAGGTGACGATCTTGATGATGGAGCCGGGCTCGTAAAGACTCTCGAAAGCCCGGTTCTTGAGAGGCGTGTTTTTGTTGGCGGTGTAACTCCACCATTGTTCATGGACCTTTTCGGGTGTGTAAGTCGGTTGGGAAATGGAACCTAAAATTTCTCCGGTCCGAGGGTCCAAAACAACGATAGCGCCTTTTTCCCAGCCCATCGCCTTGGAAAGGACCCTTTGGATACGGCTGTCGATGGTCAGGTAAAGTTTGTTGCCTGGTAAGTATTTCTGGTAAACCTGTTCCAGCCCCGCGCTGCCCCGGTTATTGGTATCGTCCTGATCCAGGTAGCCGATCAGATGAGCGAATTCTTTGCCGAGTGGGTAGCTCCGGGTCCCGTTTTTGGTCCATTGGGCCGCCAGAGGAACGCCGTTGCGGTCGTAGATGTAATAGATCGAACCCCGATCTTTTTCGGAACGGGTCTCATCCAGAAGCGTCAATATTTTTTTGTTCTTGGGGTCAAGGTGAAGGGCTTGTTCATAATATTTCTCCCCATTAATGACTTGGGCGAGCGCTCTTTCCACCGTACCGAGGGCGACGTAAATATCTGGGTTGTTTTGCTGAAGTTCCAGGGCGTGTTGAAGTTCAAGCTCGGCTTCTAAGTATTGGCCTTGATCGATGAAGGCCTGGCCGGTCTTCAAATGATCGAACATGCGGCTGAAGCCCAAACCCATTTGAATAGCCTGATCGTAAAGTGCCCTGGCTTTTTCCAGGTTTCCTGCTTTCATTTCGATGAGTCCCAGTCCGTCCACGGCTTTTGAATCGCCGGGTGTGCGGCTTAAAACCTTGTTGAATTCCATTCGGGAAAGCTCTAGATCGCCCGAGCGCCAGTATTTATGGCCCTTCAAATAGTTGTATTGATTCATGAGGAAAGTTTTAGAGATGACCAGACTACAAAATAGGACGATCAATAGAAAGATCGTCCTAGTGGACGGTAATTTAGTCCGCCGTTTGCGTGAAAGAGAGATAGGTTTGTACTTGGAAAAGGGGTCGATCAAAGCCATTCGATAAAGCTCCTTGTTGAATGTCAGCATTATTAGTGGGAAAGGCTAACTAATAAAGTGAAAAAGCGCTCAGCTGGGTGTCTATCGGATCTGGTTGAAGCCGTTGCGCCTTGTCGAAAAAGAGACTATAAGGAACGGGTAGGGCTTTATCCCTTCCAATAAATTTTGATTCGAGCGAGAAATGACGATGGAAATCTTTTTGATCTTTGCCGGGCTTGCTCTGTTGGTTTGGATCTTGGTTTTAAACCTGAAAAGTCCCAGAGTTTCCAACTCGGGTCTTGAAACCCGCCTCGATGCTTTTTCCAAAGACCAGGAACGCCTTGAAAAGACCCTGAAAGACGAAATGGGCAGGAACCGGGAAGAGACTAGCGCTAATGAAAGGGCGGCCCGCGAAGAGCTGAGCCGGCAACTTTCCGCCTTAGCGCAAGTGAATGAACAGAAACTGGAAAAGGTCCGCGAAACGCTGGAAAAACAATTGCGCCTTTTGCAGGAAGACAACGGTCAGAAACTCGA
>CAYXYA010000234.1:0-3972 GCA_964469185.1 uncultured bacterium
AGGGACTCAACCTTCCCGACGCGAAAATGTACCTGGATCCCATCACCGAACACGACCTTCGGTACCTGGATTTCGGCTTGAAGGAAGGTGTAGATCTTTTCGGCGTCTCTTTCGTCGAGAAGGCGGATGACATCCTCAAACTCAAGTCTTACGCCAAGGCCAAGGGGTTTTCCATCCGCACAGTCGCCAAGATCGAGCGGAAAGAGGCGGTTGAGAACATCTACTCCATCCTTCAGGTCAGCGAGGCCATCATGGTGGCCCGGGGAGACCTGGGAGTGCAGATCCCCATCGAGGACGTGCCGATCGTCCAGAAAAGGCTGATCTACCTGGCGAATCGAAAGGGTGTTTCGGTCATCACCGCCACCCAAATGCTGGAGTCCATGGTGCACAATATTAGGCCCACGCGCGCGGAAGTGACGGACGTGGCCAACGCTATTTTTGACGGCACGGACGCGGTCATGTTGTCGGAAGAAACGGCGATGGGGGACTATCCGGCTGAAACCGTTGAGATGATGTCGAAGATCGTTTTCTCCGTGGAAGACTTCCTTCAAAAGAAATCGAACCGGTTCTTGTCCCAGGTTTTTTGAAAAAAAGGAGAAGTTTTTTTCTTTTGGCCTTCTCTGGGGGTTTTAGGTCTAGTTCTTCGACGTAAAAAACACCCTGCCCCTTTCCTCGAAAGTCCCAGCCAAGTGGCCCGCCTGGATCATTTCAAGCGAGCGAAAGGGACCCACCGGGGAATGTGTGGAGCGAAACAGTGTTCCTCAAACGATTTTACTAAACTCCCTAGATGGATGAGGGCTAGAGAGGGAAGGGGCAAAAAAATCGTTCCTTGTATCTTCGTTGGAGAAGTTTTTTCTTTTCGGCCCTCTCTGGCTTTAGCCGCCATGAACCACCGGGGTCGAGAGAAGGACTTTTCCAGGTTGGCTCCGCTACACACATTCCCCTATGGGTCCCTTTCGCTCAGTTGATCCGGGTCCCAATGTCCTTTTGGTCGGGGCTGTCGCCACAGAGGGCCTGGGGTTTTTAAGTCTAATTCTTCTTGGCTTTACTTGGTGCCCTTGGTGTCTTGGTGGTAATATCTGCTCCTAATTTTCGAAATTTTCGGAGTCTTTATGAAGATCACCATCTACCAAAAACCAACCTGTACCACCTGCCGGCAGGTTTTCGCCGCGCTCAAAGAAAGCGGCGTGGAAATGGAATCGGTCAACTATTACATTGAGCCTCTTTCCCAAGTCAAACTCAAGGAACTCGTCAAAAAGATGGGCGTCAAAGCCTCGGAATTGTTCCGTAAAAAAGAGGAGATCTACAAAGAATTGAAGTTGAATGAGAGGGAAGTTTCGGATGATGAGGCCATCGCCCTGATGGTGAAGCATCCCGATCTTTTACAAAGACCTATTGTTGAAAAGGGCTCCAAGGCGATCTTGGCCCGCCCCGCCGAGCGACTCAAAGAGATCCTGTAAGGAACGGAATCATGAACTTCCAATTCATCCTCATCCTATTAGCCGTCTTTCTGGTCGTCTGGACCAGTGGTACCTATTTTTTCTGGCGTATCAGTCAAACGACCAAAGCGAAAAAAGCGGCCGAGGGCGTTCAGCCCGCTATTCGTTTGGCGGAACAGTGGATCGTCGAGTCCCAACAAAAGATCGAGAAACTCATTGAGGACGCGGAACAACCCTTGAGCATGGCCCAGCACGAATTGCTGGACTTGCGCTTGGAAGCGGGACGACTGCCCCAGGGCGTCAAAAATTTAAGATCGGTGCGGGAAGCTCTGAATGGTTCTATCCGGCCCGCCGACTTGAATAAAACCCTCGCCGATATTCTGGCGCTCTATCTGGACCGCAGTGATCACTATGCGGATGAAAAAGGCCGTGTTTATCTGAAAACTTCCATGGGAGACATTCCCTGCGTTGAGGCTTCCCCCTACGCTAAAGCTTCGGGGGACAGGTCCATCCAGAGCGCGGGATTTTCCGATGCCGAAATGAAAGGTTGGATGGCCCAACTGGCTTCCTTTGGAACGGTCAATCCGGTGGCGGGAGGATTCATTTATTTTCCCCAGGAAAGCCATTTCAAACTCTGTCAGGAGAACAAAGAATGGATGGAAGCGCTTCGGAACCGCAAGTTCATCGCGGTCGATCTGAAGGGTCTTACGGCTATCTTGGTTTCCCTACGGTTGGTGAAGGATTCGGATCGGTTAGTGGAGACTTTTCAAACGGGGGTCGAAACCACCCGGGAGCTGGTAGGTCAGGCGGATAAAATGGGGGCGGCCCTTTCGGCGCTCAGCGCGGACACCCTGAGGATCCAAGCAGCTTTGGACGGAGGTATTCCCGCTGTTGTTTCGTCGGAAAAGGAGTCGAAGACCTCATGAACTTCGATTGGTGGAACAAAGGCATGTATGTGACCGCACCCAAGGACACGGACCCGTTCTTTCATCCCCGCCAATACGCCAAGTCCAAGGCAGAGGTGGTGCAGGCCGCCCAAGAAGTCATCGCGGGTTTGCCGCAATGGAAGATCGAGGATTACAAAGAGAACCAGGGCAAGATCCACGCCGTGCGTTGGACCAACATCCTTCCCTTCGCCGATGATATCAATATCTATATCGTTCAGGGCTTGGACGGTATGACGCGTCTTGAAATGACGGGTCAAACACGGGTCGGGCGCAGGGACTGGGGCCGTAATCGGCGCAATATCAGGGAATTCCTGTCTCGCTTGGACGCGAAAATTCTGCCGGGTTGAATCGAAGGAAGATTCATCTTGCGAAGCCCCAGTTTGTAGATCTTCCACACCCTATCCCAATATTGGATTGGTGAATAGGATGCGGATAGTACGCTTCCATGATTCAACCAAACCGCCGCGCAGGTTCCCGTCAGTAAAATTCCCTGTAGAACGTGAAGGATCCAAAGTCTGAAACCGTAATTTCTACGTAGTATCGCTAATCGCTCACAGTGGAACCTCAAATGGGCCCTTTCATCTTTTAAAAGCTCCCGACATATTTTTTTCAAGAGTGGGGACGAGGTGGCGTCCCGAAGAGACCTGTAATAAACGAGGGAGATGATCTCCGCCATTAAAAGGACCGTGATGGATATTTCCAGGCCTGCATACCGCCTTAAATGACGGAAAACGGAATCCACGAAAGATTTTCGTAGTTTAGGGATCCCCTCGCGTTCCATGAAACGGCCAAGGGCCTGGGCGTGTCTTTGCTCCTCCCGGATAAAAAATTTGATCGACTCGTAATAAAGAGGATCATTCGTTTTTTTGGAATAGTCTTTCGCGAACTCATTCAAATGTCTCCCTTCGGAGCTTTCCCCTAATTGGAATTCCTGAATGGAGGCAGAAATAAGAAGTTTTTCATCATCGGTCAAATAACGCCCTTCTTCCCAAACGATAGTCTCTAAAACGTTTCGATGTGATCTGAAATAGTTGTGCCATTCTTCCGTTGTGAGGAAATTTCGGTTCGAACAAAAGGTTTTCAAATTCATGTTTTTCTCCTTGTCAAGATTGACGGCGCGGCGAACTACCGAAGAGTGAATCGAGGATCTGTTTTCATCAAAAGAGGGATCAAGCCGAAGAAAATTTCCCGAAAATACAGGCGTGGGTAAAACCAATAGACCAGCCCGAAAAAGCGGTTGAGTTTGAGACCCAATCGGCGGACCAGGATAGGGTCGATGAAGCGGGCCTGGAATTGCAGAAGGCTCCAGTAGCGCACGAACCCCAGGTTCTTTCGGTAGGAGTCCAGCAACGATCGGGTATGGGAGTTGAACTGGAGTTCCCTGATGACCATTTGGGTGCGCAGGGTCAAGTAATGGTGATAGTCCTGCGGGAAATCCTGGATCTCCATCATGCGGGCGATGGCCCGGATGTCGTTGAAGTAATCCTCATTTTCTTGGCGGGTCAATTTCCGGCGGTGAAGGTACTCAAAACCCAATCTCCCGTATTCGATGAGCATGGCGAAGACCTGTAGATAAGCCTTGTCCG
>CAYXYA010000235.1:0-2009 GCA_964469185.1 uncultured bacterium
GACGGCGTCAAGATGGCTTTTGTCGGCAGTGAAGCGCTTTGGTATCCCTCGCTGGATTCCGCTATTTGGATCGCGGTGCTTCGCTAGTTCTTTTCTCGACTCTAAATCCGGCCTTTATTCCTCTTAAACCACGGTTTAACTTAGGCCGAAATTCGCCTTTAAAATCATAAAAAGCGTTTGGCCTTGCGAGGACTAGTCGTTATAATGAGCCTCCATTTACCCAAGGTTTAGGAGCGGTTTCTTGAAAAAACTCTTCTTAGTGGTTCTTTTGGCGGCATTAGTCCTAACGCCTTTCATGCTCAAGGCTGAGCAGGAAGGGGATTATTACTTCGCCAATTATGACATCATGAATTTGGATTTTTTGCGCACCCGCTATACCGAGATCAACAATGGCCGGTCGATCCAGATCGAGGGCTATTTTAAATCCTTCAAATTCCTGCCTATTTTCGAGTATAAAGAGCGCCTAAAACTGCTGGGAATTAACCCCTTAAGATACAATCTTGTACAATTTACCTTGATGCAAAAAGATAATTTTCATTACTCATTCCCCGTACTTCTAATCCACACCGACGCCGGTGAGCTTAAAGAACTCGATGATTTGATCAAGGGCGAAAGACTCATCATCTATGGCCGTTTTTATAAGCTTAAAAACGCGGAATACGCCATCGATTTGGATGTTATCGACCGCCTGAACGCGGATAGGATGTTTGACGGGGTCACTATCAAGGCTCCCACGGGCGGGCATCATCGGAAACTTTTCTTGGATGCTCGGGTTTCCCCCACGCCTACGCCGACAGCGACGGTTACACCCACTCCCGGCTTAAGCATTTGGCAAAAGACCATGAATTTTGTGAGTCCCAAAGAAACCCCGACCGTTACGGGCACCATCACTCCGGACGTCAATTAAGCCCCAGTTAGGCCTCTGTCCTATGAAAAAACGTGTTTTTATCACTAATCGTCTGCCTATTGCGGCCTACCAGCAGCTTTCCAAAAAATTCCAAGTCACCTGGAACAAAAAGCAACTCAGCGAAGCCCAACTGGCCGTTAAAATCAGGCCTTTTCACGCCATTTTGACCACCCTGGCGGATCCCATCACCGAAAGGGTGATCAATGCCGCGCCCAACCTCAAGTGCATCGCCAACTATGCAGTGGGTTACAACAACATCGACCTCAAAGCCGCCCAGAAACGGGGAATATGGGTGACCAATACGCCCGATGTACTGACTGAGGCTACATCGGATATTGTCTGGGCTTTGATCCTGGCCTGTGCCAGACGAGTTCCGGAAGGGGAGAAGATGGTCCGGGAAGGGGGATTCAAGGGTTGGGATCCCTTGATGCTCTTGGGCTGGGAACTGCAGGGTAAAACTCTAGGTATTTATGGTTTTGGACGCATCGGTAAAGCGGTTGCCCGTCGCGGGAAGGGCTGGAATATGCCGATTCTTTACCATCAGCGCCACAAGGAATCGAGAAACATTGAAAAGCGTTACAACGCCCGGTTTGTATCCTTTGAAACCCTTTTAAAACAGTCTGACATATTAAGCATTAATGCGCCCCTCACCCCTGAGACCCGCCAACGATTCACCCTCAAAGAATTCAAACGCATGAAGTCCAAGTCTATTTTCATCAATGCTTCTCGTGGTCCCATTCACAATGAGCACGATCTTGCTACAGCTTTGCAAAAAGGAATCATTGGCACAGCAGGACTTGACGTCTATGAATTTGAGCCAAAGATTAATTTAAAGCTCTTAAAGCTTATAAACTGTGTTCTTTTGCCTCATTTAGGAAGCGCTACGGTCGAAACAAGAGATGCCATGGCCAGATTAACAGCTGAAAACATTGAATTTGTACTCTTCGGTCGTAAACCCCGAACCTCGATTCAACCTATTAAACAATAGCTTTACTTTAATTAGTGAAGTAAAAGATTAAAAATATTTACTTAAAACTTTAATTAAGAGGATTTAATGACCCCATTTGAAATCGCCTCTGTTTTCGAGGGTTTCGGTCGACCT
>CAYXYA010000235.1:2019-3925 GCA_964469185.1 uncultured bacterium
TATAGTACTGCTTCATGCCTTTCCACTAACCCATCAGCTCTGGGAAAAAGTTAAAGTAAAAGATAATTATTTGACTATAAAAGCTGATTTTCAAGGCTTTGGATTGAGCCCTTTAACAGGGCCGGAATTCACTTTGAGCGATTTTGTGAGGGGTTTAGAGGCTCATCTGACCGATCAAAACATCGAAAAACCATTTATTTTGGCGGGTATTTCGATGGGAGGCTACTCGGCTCTTGAGTACATTCGACAGTTCCCAGAACAAGTCCAAAAGCTGGTTTTGATCTCAACTCGGGCTGGAATTGATAAGCCCGAGGGGCGTGATAATCGCCTCAAAATGGCTGAAAAAGTGGAAAAAAACGGCATCTCAGGGCTCGCGGACACACTTGTTCCTGGCCTTTTGGGAAAGACAACTTTAACGGAGAAACCCCAGGTCGTTGAGCGGGTCCGGGGCTGGATCAATCAGACTTCGCCTGTCGCGGTGGCCCTGGCGCAGAGGGTTATGGCTGTCCGAAGGGACCAAAATGACCTATTACCAGCCCTTAGAGCCAGGGTAGCGGTCTTTGCCGGACGGGAAGACACCCTCATCCCATACACCGAGGCCGAGGCCATGGCGAGAGCCATCCCTGGCAGCCAGCTGAAGATCTTCGACCGGGTGGGACACTTGATCCCGATCGAAGCACCCAAGAAGAGTTTTTGGAGTCCTAGCTAAAAGGGCCCTAGGCGAGAGTCGTCCAAAGACTTTGGCCTCCAGAGGAACGTTCGAATAAACACCCTTTAAATGCAAAATCGGCATTTCTTGTCCACATTTTTAGTGAAACCATGGCCAAACGCTGGTTGGCCTAAATAAAGGGATTTTGAACTTGACATAAACAGCCTAAACTTCTATAACTATAATTATAGAAGTTATAGGGAGGTGCTATGGAGCCTGACAACCAACCTCAGCCTTTTAAACGCACGGATGACCTTCAACAGGTCGAGCCTTATGCAGGTTTCCTAGGTGTTTGCAAGTCCCCACACACGAAATCAAACTATCACCATGATCTCAGGGTTCTCAAGCTATTCCTTGATGGCGCGGGTCTTAAGCCGACTTCCGCTCAACCCCAGGATTTAGCCCGTTTTGTCGGCCAACTGGCCCAACCCGGTCAAACGCCTGCCGGCAAGCCCCGTCCAGCCTATTCCACGCGGTCCATGAAGCGTATCTTGGCCTCTACCCGCTCCTTTTACCGCTTCCTGGCCTCGATACAGCTGATTAGCAACGACCCGACGGCCGTCTTCCACAACCTGGCTATCCGCAGTCCCCAGCGTAATCCCCATCCCTTGGCGGCCTCGGACCGTGAAGCCCTGGTGAAAGGCCTTCAAACCGGCGATCCGGAGAGCCAAAGAGTGAGTTTGGTGGTCTTGCTGGGCTTCCATAGCGGGCTTCGGGTATCTGAGATCGCCCATCTCTTGGTCCGGGACCTGGACCTGAACCAAGGGCTTTTGACCGTCATCGGTAAGGGCGACAAGGAACGAACCGTGCCCATGACCGAGGCTTTAAAACAGCTTTTACGGCAGTATCTGGACCAGAACAAGTCGTCCGAAGGCGCTGTTATGAGCCCTTATTTATTCCCAAGCCCGCGCGATCCGCAAAAACCCATCCATCCAAACTTCTTGGAGACCTGGGTCAAGAGGGCCGCCGAATGGGCTCATTTCGCGGATCCGGCGGAACTGACGGTACACGTCCTGAGGCACAGCTTTGGGACCCAATTAGCCGAGTCTGGCGCCAGCGTGTATGAGATCAGGGATTTGATGGGCCATTCGAACATCGTGGTCAGTGAGAACTACGTGAAGCTGGCCTCCACCAAAGCCCGGCAGGCCCATCAAAAGGCCTTTGGGGCGAACCTAGCTGTCAGTAGTCAGGCTTTGG
>CAYXYA010000236.1:0-3907 GCA_964469185.1 uncultured bacterium
TCCATCGTCATTTCTTGAATGGGTGAATCAGCCATGGTTTAACCTCAAGTTCTTACCCCAGTCATGGGGTTAAGTGATTTTCAGAGGGTTTATTCTACATCAGAGCCTAGGAACGGGGAAACCCTTTCGGGGAAAAGGGCAAAAGGGAACGGAAATCTATTTTCGGGAGGGCTTCAGTTTCGCGATGCTTTCCATCACTCGATCAGCGACTTTGGCGTAAACCGCTTTTTCCGCTTTTTCGCGGTAAAGGTCATCGAGCTTTACCGCCGGGCCGTAAGTTACCGATGTTTTACCTGGCTTAGGCAAAAGTTTACCCTTGGGCCAGCATTGATAAGTTCCATCGATATAAGCCGGGATGACCGGCACTTTGGCGTTATAGATCAACATACCGGCGCCTTTTTTGGGCTTTTGTAATTCCCCTGTCAAGGTGCGGGTCCCTTCCACGAATAAAACCAAGGGTTTTCCCGAGTGGAGGAAATCATGGAATTGTTGGATGGCGGTTTCGTCATGACCTCCCCGTTTCACCGGGAAAGCGCCGCAATAAGTAATGATCCTGCCAAAGATCGGTACGCGGAAGAGTTCCTCCTTGGCCATGAATCCGACCTGACGCTCAATACTGGTGAACCCAATGAGGTAGGGATCCAAAAAGCTAGCGTGATTGGCTGCGACCACAAAAGGGCCGTCAGTGGGAATGTTCTTGAGACCATAACCTTCGGTTTGGAATAAAAGGTTGATGAGCCAGGTAGTGGTGAAACGAAGTTTCGGGAAGGATGCCATAAAACCTCAGACTTAGAAAATGTTAACCACAAAGGGCACTAAGGGCACAAAGAAATACGAAAGAAGATTTTTGATTTAAAGATTTTAAATCAATTAGGTTTTGTCTTACTTGGTGCCCTTTGTGGTTAATGGACCCTACCGATTCCAAAGTTTCTTCAAACGCTTGTGGGCGGATAAAAGCAATTCTTCTGTCGTGACCCAGTTGATGCAGGCGTCCGTGACCGAAACGCCGTACTTGAGCTTGGAACGATTCTTATTCGGAGGCTGATTACCCTCGTTGATGTTGCTCTCGAGCATGAACCCGACGACGGACTCATTCCCTTTTTCGATCTGGTCGATGACGCTATTGAAAGCGACAGGCTGGAGCCGGTAATCCTTGTTCGAGTTGCCATGACTGCAATCCACCACGATGTTCTTCGGCAGGCCCGCTTCAGCCAAAGCCTTTTCTACCGCCGCGATGGAAGCCGAGTCGAAATTCGGTTTCTGACCGCCGCGCAAGACGGTGTGAGCGTAAGGATTCCCAGTTGTGCGGAAGACGGAGATCTTCCCGTTCTGGTCGATGCCCAGGAAATGATGGGACGTATTGGCCGACTTGATGCCATTCAATGCGACTTGGACGCTTCCGTCGGTGGCGTTCTTGAAGCCGACCGGCATGGAAAGACCGCTGGCCATCTCGCGATGGGTCTGGGATTCGGTCGTGCGGGCGCCGATGGCCGACCAGCTGATAAGATCGGCGATGTACTGAGGAATGATCGGATCCAGCGCCTCAGTAGCGGTAGGTAATCCCATTTCTGTGAATTTGAGCAAGAGTCGGCGGGCTAAAGCGATGCCCTTCTCGATGTGGAAGGAGTCGTTCATGTCCG
This sequence comes from uncultured bacterium, assembly GCA_964469185.1. Taxonomy (GTDB): domain Bacteria; phylum Oederibacteriota; class Muellerivitia; order Muellerivitales; family Muellerivitaceae; genus CAYXYA01. The sequence goes on from CAYXYA010000236.1 coordinate 1,641, forward strand.
GGTCGTTGATGAGGCCCTTCCAGCCGACGGTCGTGCGGGGTTTCTCGAAATAAACCCGCATGATGATGACCATTGTGGATCGCACCATCGAAGCGAGTTTTTTCAATTTGGTGGCGTATTCATGGGCGGCCTGCGGATCGTGAATGCTGCATGGGCCGATGACGACGAACAATCGGCGGTCCCTGTGGTCCAAAATAGCCTCGACTTCTTTGCGGCCGCGAAGCACGGTCTCATAAGCTTTTCTATTTCCCGGCAAAAGGGATTTCACTTTTTTGGGCGTGATAAGGACGGAGGAACCGGCGACATGGGTATCCTGGGCCTTGGCCTTCAAGTTGACCTTGCCGATCTGGGAGTATTTAGGTTTGAGAGGTGTTTTACTTGCCATGCCGTGTTCCTTTAAAAGATCGAGGACGGATTATAAAGCATAAAAAAGCAATTAGCCACAGATGCACACGGATACACAGAGATAGATTTAAAAATAATAGAAATTAATTTAATGTTTGAAAAGAATCAAGATTTTACAAAGCCATCCGTGTTCATCTGTGTGCATCTGTGGCTGGGGAATTGTCTTATAGCGCGGCTTCAACCTTGGGCTGGAGCGTCTTCAGGAAGAGAGCCGGCTTGGGACAGTTGAGCAGGACCAAAGGAGTTTGACTGGCGGTATCGATCTCAATGTGGCCGTAGTTCAAGATCAACCCCAGCGGGTTTTGCTGATAACCTATCCGGCGCACCGCGCCGTAGGGAATGGTCATGATCCGGCGCGTCGGGAACCAACTCTCCACGCGGATGTCGCGGTTCGAAAGAACGTAACGGGTGCCCAGCTGCCAAAAATGATGAAAGATCGCGGCGGTCACGGCGATGGTGATCGATCCCCTTTCGCCCCAAAGCAACCCCAGGTCGGCCCAGCTTACCGGGAGACCGCGGAGATTCTTGAAGACTTCATAAAGGTAAGGCGGGAACCACAAAAAGAATTGATGGGCCCCGTAACAAAAGGCAGCCGCGATCAAATAGGCGAACAGGACTGACCAATGCGATGGCATGCATTTAAGAACGGTTTCGGAATAAGCGGGAGTTTTCACCGGTTCCGCTTTTTTGAATATTTTTTGGATCAACGATGGTTTCATGGTCGCTTCCTTTGTGTGGATAACTTTATCAAAAATCGGCTTCTCTGCCAAAACCCTTCTTTACTTGTTTTCCCACGAAACATTCAGCTTCTCCAAACCGGCCCCGTCGATCAGGGTCTTCATGATCCTCGTTGAGTCTTCCAACGCCAACTCGCTTCGGATCAAATATCCATTCCCCACTTTCAACATCATCAAGGCCGCTTGATCGGGATGCTGGGAAAGAATAAGCGGGATCTTCCAATCCCCGGATTTGGGGATCAAGCCGTGACCCACTTGACCCAATTCCTGATTCGGAGTCAACCCCAGGATCTCCGACAATGTCTCGCTTCGAGGATCAGCCAGCTTATAGATCCAGAGGCGATAAGCGCTGACCTCGTCGCCGGACTTGGAGATCAAACGAAAAACGGTTCTGTCGGACGTAAAGGCGGTCGCGGGTATCTCAAAATAAAGCGACTCAAAGTGTCTCGTGACGCCGTCGTTCTGGGTTCGAACTCCGATCTGGACCCACTTCCCATCCTCTTGCGCGACCAGCGCCAAACCTTTCATGTTGTGCCCGGTATTGACGCGGATCCACAAACGATGCTTCACACCGGGTTCAGTTTTCATCGTGAACTGATAGTAACCCTTGATGCCGCGACCGTTGTCCTCGATCAATTTTTTCTCGTTCTCCCCGTCCGGAAGTTTTTGGCTGTCCTCGTAAGTCGCGTCCTCGAAGGTCACCGCATGGTCCCTTTCCGAGTCCATGTTATCCACATCGACCTCGTCCTCGATCTTTTGATCGGCCGCGGATTTGGGAACATCGGCGACGGCCACCTTGCTCGAAACGGTTCCTTCCGTCCAACCGCCGTGCGTCAGGGAAACCAGCCAGTCGGGTAAAACCTCGCTATTGGGGGTCGAAGGTCCGATAAAAAGGCAGCCGCCCGCTTCCATGAACAGTTTCATGTTCCTGGCCATTTTTTTATCTTCCCAAAAAGTCTTTGGTTTGAAGTGATGCTTGCCTGATGAGAATGCGCCTCGTCCAAAGACCGCGAGCTTGAATTTCGCGGTTCCCTTTTCATCCAGGAGCCCGCACGCAATGTCGTCGGGTGCGACCGGCAGATCCATGTCGAGAAAACTCATCGAACGGGAGACCTTCCGCATCGA
>CAYXYA010000237.1:0-3900 GCA_964469185.1 uncultured bacterium
GTGGTCCTCACAAACGATCTTACAAAACCCCCTAGATGGATGAGGGCTGGAGAGGAAAGGGGCAAAAAAGAAAAGTTGTTCCTTGGGTGGGGTGTTGCCAGAGAGGGCCTAAAAGAAAAACTTCACCAAAAATCAGAAACCCTTTTTGGAGGCCTCTTTTTTGTGGATGAGGTAAGGCGGGTTCTTCGGCAGGAGCGTCGGGTCGAATCCCCCGTCGGCGATGACCTTCTGGTACCACTTCGCGCTGTTCTTGAAAGTTCTCTTCAAGGTCTTGAAGTCCACATGGATGATGCCGAACCGCGGGTCGTAGCCCTCGCACCATTCGAAATTATCGAACAGCGACCAGGTGAAATAACCCTTCAGGGGCACACCCGCCGCCATGGCCCTGTGGGCCTGTTCCATATAGGTGCCGTAGTAATGTACCCGGATATCGTCCGCGAGTATCTCCTCGGGACTGCGTTTGGAGTCGCGCGTCGGGATGCCGTTCTCGGTGATGAACATCTGTTTGAAGCCGTATTCCTTCCAGAGCGAGATGAGCAGGTCGTAGAAAGCCGGAGGGTCCACCGCCCAGCCCATGTCGTTGATGCGGATGCCCTCAGGCATCGTCCAATCGTTGTCGAAAATGTCCTTGCCCGACTTGTCGGGAGCGGCGTAATTGGGGTTGTAGTGGTTCACGCCCACGAAATCGATAGGCTGCTGTAGGGTCTTGAGGTCCTTCTCGTAAACGTCCTTCGGGAGTTCGGAAAATTTGAGGAAGTGATCGGGATATCCCTTGCCGATGCCGTGGTTGAAAAAGGTGCGCGCGTGAAGGTCGTCCATCTTCCGGACCTGTTCCCGGTTCTCGGGGCTGTCCACCAGCGATTTCCAGGGGCAAAGCGCCAGCACGATACCGATCTGTCCCGGCAGGTTCATCTGACGATAGGTCTGGACGGTCAAAGCGTGGGCCAGGTTGATGTGATGGAGGGCCCTGCCGTAAAGCTTGCGGTCGGTCTTGCCCGGCGGGAAAAGGTCCTGCAGCCAGCCCAGCTCCGCGGTGATGTTCGGCTCGTTGAAGGTGGACCAGTAGGGCACATCCTTGCCCAATTTTTTGAAAACGGCCTCGGCGTACTCGCGGAAAGCCATGGCGGTCTCGCGGTTTTCCCATTCGCCCTTGGCCCAGGTCGGAATTTCCCAATGGAAGAGCGTGGCGCAGGGCTTGATGCCGTTGGCCAGCAGTTCGTCGACCAGGCGGCGGTAATAGTCCAAACCCTTCTCGTTGACCTTGCCGCGTTCAGGAACGATACGAGGCCAGGAGATGGAAAAGCGGTAGGCCTTCAGGCCCATCTGCTTCATCAAGGCGACGTCGGATTCATAGAGATGATATTGGTCGATCGCGATATCGGCGGTGTCGCCGTTCTTGATACGGCCGTTCCGGGTGAACTCGTACCAATTGCTTTTGGTGGCGCCGTCAGCGAGAGGATAACCCTCGACCTGGAAGGAACTGGTGGCGGAGCCCCAGATGAAATCTTTTGGGAACGAGATGAATTTGGAGGACATGTTGAATACCTTTCTGAGAACGCCCATAGTGTATTCAAATTTTAAATAAAGGGAAGGCGTTTACCCTGTATATTTATTCCTAAAGAAACCCCTTTCATAAGCGCAAAAAATCCACGTTGTTTGAACCACAGAGACTCAGAGCACTCAGGGAAGGCAATTCTTTAGGGGAACCAAAATTTTACTTTGTCATTAAAGAATTAACCAATAGTTCGGGCCTTGTCTCCCCTGAGAACTCTGAGTACTCTGTGGTGAATAATTCTTAGTTTTGAGGTTTTATGATTCTTTATCTAGCCCGGCACGGCGAGGCCGCCCATCCCGGTCCCAACCTACCTTCCCTCCTGAAGCCCCAGGGACAAGCCGATGTAAGGCTCGTGGCGGGCCATTTAGCCGCGAAAAATCTCAAGATCACCCACCTTTGGCACAGCCCCAAAGAGAGGACCACCCAAACCGGAGCTATTTACGCCGACCTATTGAAGATACCCCCGGCGAATATCGCGTCGAAAAGATCCCTCGGTCCCGAGGGAGAAGCGGAACCGCTTTACCAGGAGATCATGGACGCCCAATTGAAAAACCTTTTCGTGGTTACCCACCTGCCACTATTGGAAGAATTCGTTTCCCTTCTCGTCGCCGGCTCGGACCACCTTCCCCATATCGCTTTCCCGCCGGGTGCCGTCGTTTGCTTTGAGTATAAGGAAATTTGGAAGTGGCTCTGGTCCGTAAACCCAAACACGCTCAAGAAAAACGAAGATTGAATAATATTAGGAGAAATAAAGGGCCATGTTATAATCCAGCTTCCTTTCAACGCTGACTCACCGCCTCATATTTCCTACGGGAGAATCCATCCATGTCCACAGCCACAGCGACCGTTACCGGCCTAAATTTTGAGGAATTGATGAAGGGGGTCGATGGCGAGACCCGAAAACAGGTCGAGGACGGGTTGGTTTTCTTCGTCAACGACGCCGACACCTCGGCAACCGCCGAGAAATACCGCGCTGACAAGCTGAGGACCGCCTACAACACGCTGGTTGATTTCCTCGTTTCCAAAAAACTCAACGAGCTCAACGGCCACCAGAACCTTTTCCTTTGCACGGGCGCCCTTAGCGACAACCTGATCGTCCAGACCGCCACCGGACCCAAGACCATCCAGCTTTTACCGCCTGATTTTTACGCTCCTCTCCTCAAATCATTTTCCGTTACCGCCGCCCCGAACGCGACTTTCCCCGTTTTCAGCGTGCTCAACAAGTTCACCGCCATCGCCAAGAGCGAGCTCTTGCCCATGTCGCTGGGCGAGGAGCGTAAAAAAGCCCTGAGGAATTCCCCGCAGGACCAGAAGCGCGCGAAGGAAGAATGGAAACGCAAGATGGACCAGGCCAAGGCCGAACTGTCCTCGGCGGCCACCCAAGCCGATATGTACTTCCCCAAGGTCGTGGGTTCGTTCAACGAGGCCTCCGTGAAGAACGCCAAGATCGCCCTGGAGATGCTGAAAAAAGTTTCCGCCGCCTGGGGCAAGGGCGACGCCGCCAACGACCAGGAAAAAGCCATTATCAAGGCGTTCGAGGGAAAGCTGACCGAAGCCGGGACCGGATTGGCCAAATGGACGGACGAGATCCTCGCGAACCTCAACAAACTCTCCGAATACAGCAAGAACATGGTCGAGAAAAGCCAGGCCATCACCAAGTCGGTTGTCGAGATAGGCAAGATCGACAACGCCGCTCCCGTGGTGAAAGCCGTCGGCGGGCCGCTGTTCGACGGCGACGCCGTCTCCAACATCAAGATCGACATCGATTCCACCAACAGCGTCAGTGTCAGGGTCGCCGCGTCCGCGCCAAGCCAAGTGCCCTTCAGCGCCTCGCGCATCCTGCTTTCCAAGCAATTCAACGAGGGTGAGAACTTCAACGACCGCCTCTGCACGCCCGAGATCGTGGCCGCGGCGCTGGAGAAGATCACCAAGATCCACACCAACCTTTTCCCCAAGGATTTCGAGGGAAAATATGTCGCCCCCATGATCATGATCGAACCCCTGCGCAACTATGTGGACTTCTTCGACGACCGTTTCATCATGTCCCTGATCTCGGGTGAGACCGCCCGCCGGGGACCCGTGACGAACTTCAACCCCGCCGAGGTGCAGGTGCTGAAGCTCTGCGGCCTTTTCATCACCAAAGACAACATTTACGACTATCGCGGCGAGGTAAAGACGGGCACCCTCATGGGCGATTACATGGGAAAAGTCGAGAAAAACACCAAGGTCAAGTGGACCGGTAACGAGAAAAAGTTCAGCATGGTCTCGACCCAGAGCATGGAGGATACCGCCAGCCGCGGGGATGCGGTGGACGACTATATCGACTTCCTCACCTCGGTCGCCAA
>CAYXYA010000238.1:0-3897 GCA_964469185.1 uncultured bacterium
TGTGGCTTACATTCCCCGCAAAGACCGTCTAGCCGGCCTCTCCAAATTGGCCCGCATCGTGGAAGTGATCTCCCGCCGTCCGCAACTGCAAGAACGCATCACCACTCAGATCGCCGATACCTTGATGAAGGTGCTTAAACCTCGGGGGGTTTTCGTCATTGTGGACGCCGAGCATTTATGCATGACCATGCGTGGAGTTAAAAAGCCGGGATCGCGCATGACGACTTCCGCTGTCCGTGGAGTTTTCCAGAAAAACGAGATCACCCGCAAAGAAGCCCTCCAGCTCATCGGAAAGTAGGATCCTATGCCGGAAAGAGAATGGGTTTCTTTCCGCGTCGTCCATCCTGATCCCTTTGATTTTTTTCAAAAACTCGATCTGCCGTTGGAACTTCATTGCGCCGCCGAGTTTTCCTCCAAAGCACAGGCTGTTCAGCTCCACAGAACCCTTTTGTCCCTTGGCTATATCCATCACCTTCAACTCAAAAATTCCAAACCCTTTCGAACGACATGGGCACTGGCCTGGTCTCAAGCCGCTCTTTTGTTACAACCATTGAAAGCCTTTCCCCGCTTGCTCCATCAGGTGGAAGAGGGGCTCAGGGGTTATAGCCGGGATCATTTCTGGAAACTCAAGGGCCGGGGAGGCCGGACTTACGCCTGGCACCGTCAAACCCAGGTCATGGGCATATTGAACGCCACCCCCGATTCCTTCTCGGATGGGGGCCGTTATCTCGACCCCTCCCTCGCGGCGGATAGAGCGCTGAGGATGCAGGAAGAGGGTGCGACCTGGATCGATGTCGGCGGGGAATCCACCCGCCCCGGCGCGAAACCGGTCCCGGCCTCTGAGGAAAAAAAGAGGATCTTGCCTGTCCTTCGGGCCTGCGTGAAAGTCCTTCGGGTCCCGATCTCGGTGGATACCTACAAGGCCGAGGTAGCCCGCGCGGCGGTGGGCGAAGGCGCTCAAATGATCAACGACATCAGCGCCCTGCGGTTCGACCGGCGCATGGGGCCGACGGTGGCGAAGCTCAAAGTCCCCGTTCTCCTCATGCACATGCGGGGCAATCCCCGCACCATGCAAAAGAAACCGGTTTACCAGGATGCGGTGGGAGAAATACTCCGCTTTTTCCGCGCACAGCTCCAGTACGCCCAGGATTGCGGCATCTCCAAGGACCGTCTTTTGATCGATCCGGGTTTCGGGTTCGGCAAGACCGACGATCACAATCTGGAACTGCTTCGAAGACTTTGGGAATTCAAAGTGCTGGATCGCCCTATCGTCAGCGGTCCTTCGCGCAAAGGTACTTTAGGACGTCTTTTGGGCGGTTTGCCCCCGCGTGAGAGGGTGGAGGCCACGGCCGCAGCCGTGACTGTTTCCGTCCTCAAGGGCGCGGATTTCGTGCGAGTTCATGATGTTAAAAGCATGGCCCGTGTGGTAAAAATAGCTGATGCCATTCGTTATGACCGGGGGTAAGAGCGATGAGTAACCTGATCACCCTCTTGTCCAGTTTTCGGTGGTTGACCGACCTTCCCGACATCCTCGTTGTTTCATTCATCACCTATCAGCTTTTGCTCCTCATCCGCGAAGTCCGCGCCAAGCGCATCGTGATCGGGTTCGGTATTCTCTTCTTGATGACCATCGTCGCCGGACAATTCCACCTGGGAACGCTCGACTGGCTTCTGAGCAGTCTCGGGCCTTTTCTGCTCATCGCTTTCGTGGTGGTCTTTCAACCGGATCTGCGGCGCATCATCACCCACATCGGCCGGGGCGGTTTTTGGGGCGGGGTTTTCCAGGGCGACGCTCTCTTGTTCAAGAGCATCGCTTCCGCGGCGCAGAGCCTTGTTAAAAGCAGACGCGGCGCGCTTATCCTGATCGAGCGGGAAGACAGCCTACAGAGTGTGTTCGAGACTGGGACTAAGATCGAGGCCGAGGTGTCGGCGGAACTCCTGATCACGATGTTCATTCCCGACTCGCCCCTGCATGACGGAGCGGTGGTGATCCGGGACGGCAAGATCGCGGCGGCTGGGTGCATCCTGCCCTTGAGCATGAATCCCAACCTGAGCAAGTCCTACGGCACGCGCCACCGCGCGGCGGTCGGCATCACGGAAGAGACCGACGCCTTGGCCATCGTGGTTTCCGAGGAAAATCACACGATCTCCTTCGCCATGGCGGGGAAGATCACGCCGGAGATCGACGTGGAAACGCTGGAAGAAATGCTGACACTTTACGGCGCGAAGGCCGACTAATTTAAGGTTCACGGAGTGTTCATGAGACGCTGGTTTTTTCAAAATATCGGTTTAAAACTTCTGGCGCTGGTCATCGCTTTCGCCCTGTGGGTCTATGTGGGATCCCGCCAGGTTTTGGACCGCAAAGTCGTCCTGGGTCTGGAACTCAGGGATATCCCAGAGGGGATGACCCTGGATTCCGATGTCCGCACCTCCATTCCGGTGGTTTTGGCGGGCCGCAAGGATAGTGTGCTCGAGATAGACCCCGAGGAATTAAAAGCCGTGGTCAGTTTGCGCGGCCCGGAGCCGGGCCAAAAAGAGGTGGTCGTGCATCCCCGTGTCCAGCCCCTGCCCTCCGGTGTGACCGCGAGTGTATCCGGTCTAACAGTGCACTTGGTGCCTTTGAACGTTCCTAAAAGCAAAAAGAAAAAAAGGACTTCCAAGTAATGGCGACCCTTGGTGTCAACATCGACCATATCGCCACCTTGAGACAAGCCCGACAGGAAGAAGAACCTAGCCCCCTGGAAGCCGCTCGTCTTGTGGAGAAAGCGGGCGCTCATGGGATCACGGTCCACCTCCGCGAAGACCGAAGACATATCCAGGATGCGGACGTCATTGAATTGCGCCGCCGGATCAAGACCCGGCTGAACCTGGAAATGGCCGCGACGGATGAGATGGTCCGGTTCGCGCTTCGGGTCAAGCCCGATCAGGCCACATTGGTTCCCGAAAAACGGCAGGAGATTACCACCGAGGGCGGGCTGAACCTCAAGTCTTCGCCCGCGCGTTTCGAGAAGGCGATCGACCGTCTGCAAGCCAAGGGCATCCCCGTCTCGCTGTTCATCGCCCACGATCCCAGGACCATCGAACTTTCCGCCCGCTTGGGGGCGACTTTTATCGAGATCAACACAGGGGAATACAGTCAGGTTTTTCGAAAGAAGGGGAACGTCAGAAAAGAATTGGCGGCCATCGCTGTCGGCGCGAAATTGGCGCAGTTTCTCGGCCTTCGGGTCCACGCCGGACACGGATTGACCTATCAAAATGTCCTTCCGGTCGCGGCCCTTCCGGAGATGGAAGACCTGAACATCGGCCACAACATCGTCGCCCGGGCTTCTATGGTAGGATTAGAAAAAGCCGTGAAAGAGATGCTGGCATTGCTTCAAAAAGCCAAACGCTTGAGGAGGGGTAAATGAACGGAAAACTCATATTTCTAGCACTGCTTCTTTTGGGGGGGCTTGGTTACTACTTGTGGGGGATCATCGAGCAAGCGCCAAAAGAGGCCACGCTTCCCGGCTACGTAAAAACCCTTCAAACTGACGAACAAAAAGCCAAGGCCGCCGCGGCGACCGCCAATATCGGGTCTGTTCAAGAAGCGGTCAATAAGTATCATACGGAAAAAGACGCATGGCCTCCTTCACTACAAGAACTAGCTCCGACTTATATCGACCACATTCCAGGCGGTCTGCAATATGACCCCGCTACTGGAATTGTTTCGGTCGCGCAGTAGCCCATAAACTATTCACTGAGATCCTATTGAATAGACCAAAACCGCTTTTGGATGAAGATGAGGCCTACCGTTATGCCGTCCGATTATTGGATCGAAGGCCCTATACCGTCGGCGGAATATCCGATAAGTTCCGTCTTCGAAGTCTCTCCTCCGAGATCCAACAAAGGGTCATTCAA
>CAYXYA010000239.1:0-3857 GCA_964469185.1 uncultured bacterium
GGAATACAGGCAAAGCAAAACTGATTCGGCATAATCCGGGATTCGGCATTTTGAGGAAGCTCGCGCGACGCTCGCGGCCAATTTACACCAGGAGTGCGGTGAAGGGGATACTAGCCGAGCCCACCACGCGATCTTCAGGAAATTCCTCGCGACAGCCGGGATCGATGTTTCCGCCATTACGGAAGCGGATTTTACCGTTGAATGGAGGACCCGTTTAGCCTCCTACGTCAGCGGAGCCGCGACTCCCCACGCCGCGTTGGGAGTCTTGGCCGCGGGTGAATACCTGGCCCAGCCCGTCTTGGGGAAAATATTTTCAGTCCTTCAAACCTTTTATCCCGGCGCCGACGTTGAATATTTCACCAAGCACCTGGAGCTGGAGACGGAACATGTCAAAGAGATCACGACGACGATAGCCAGGGAAGTGGACAATGAGCACGAGTTGGTTGAGACCTTTAACGGGTTCAAGTATGGCCTCTTCGTGTGGGGATCCTATTTCGACCGCTTGACCGAATTTATCGCGGAAAAACAACTGGCGCGGTGAACTGGACCCGCTTCTGGACCTTCTGGTTGAAGCGGCTTCTACTCGAATACCGGCAGATTTTTAACGCGGCGGCAGCCCAGTTTTATGATCTCGGCCACATGAAGACGCATCATGGCATCCAAGTATTTTTCCTGAGCGGCGGCCAAACGGCGGCGCTGATCGAAGGTCTCGGAAAAAAGCAGGATCAGGTCCCTCCCGACGGCGATGTGGTGCGGTTCGTCTGCTTCCATGTCGCGGATCGCGTTCATCAGTTCCGCGTCGAACAACCTCAGGCAGATACTGGTTTTCAGGTCGGTCATGGAGCTCAGCACGATCTCTCCGGCGAACTGGTTGGTGGCGGCGATCTCGGAGGCTGTTTCCATCTCAATCTGGACTTTCTGCATTTGAACCAGTATTTCGGGCAATTGGAATTCGGCCAGACGGGGTTCCGCGTCGTAACGACGCAGTTGGGAAACGAAGACATCATAGTGCCGCGTTTCATCCTTGATCTGTCTGGCTAGACGCAGTTTCAAGTCGATCTGGTTGTTGGGTAGCAGCGTGATCTGCCGCGCTGGGGAAACGGTCCCAAAATACCATTCGGACCAGGCACGCCGCCGCATGTATTGGACAAGACTCTCCCTATAAACTTCTGGTTCCAGGACCGTGAATTCATAATTCCCGGAATCGTATAGATCGTCGCCCACGTCCTTGGCCCGGTGGTAGAGGAGCTTCATGAAATCTTGAGAGCCGCCTTTCGTCAGTTGATCGGCGCTCCATTTGGAATAGGCGGGCACCCGCAAAGGATCCTCTTTAACTATCGGCCCGGCATTTTGCGTATTTTGCACGATGAACTCCTGACTTTTCATCCGTCAAAAAAGCCCTTCTTCTATCTCGATACCATACCAAATTTCGATGCCCGTCACACCGGAGGCTTCCATGACCCCTTTCATCGCGGGCGAGGTCATAAAAGCCGGGGCTTTCGCGACATCGGAGGCTTTGTGGGCTACCAAGACGACCGCCGTCTTTCCCGGCAGATGATGAATGCTGTAACGACTAGGCTTGTAACCCCGTCCCGGGTGGTTGTGATGCCCCTCGGCATCGAAGCAAGCCTTCCAAAAGTCATAGGAACGCACTTCGTTGCGCGCGATCACGATGCCGCCGGTCCCATTCAGGCGATCCTCATATTTCCGTTCGATGACGTCCAATCCATCCCAAAGAACGCTGTTTTTCACTCCCGCTTGATCCATCGCGGTCTTAAAATCAACGGACTGTATGAACGCAACCGCCTCTTGGAGGTTCGAGCATTTCAGGGTCAGGATCAAGGCGTGAGGGTCCTTGAGGTCGCGGTGAAGACTGTAAGCCGAAAAACCATGTGTCTTCAAGATCGGGCGCTCATTCTGAAAGATTGTTTTAAAGGTCAGGAGATCACCGACCTTTTCACGAATGAAAATATTTCCAGGCGCTTCCAAGGTATGGTCGGGGCCGCGGCAAGCGGAAAGGGCGCACAGAAGGGAAAGACTTATCCATCGGAAGGAGATCTTTGTTTTGGGTTTTTTCCCTGGAATGGATGCGCTCCTTTTAGCTGATAACAAAAACGCCTTAACTCATTGTGGCATAAGAGATTTAGATTTGGAAGAAGTAGTGAAATGAGTTGAATTTTTCCGCTCAGGCCTTTAGCCTGTTTTTCGATCCGAAAATTCGATCAGCAATAATTGATCGAATCGAGGTTGTTCATATACAAGGAGGGTTGTTATGGTCCGTAAAAATTGGCCGATCGGTTTGGGATGCTTGTTGATATTGGCTGGCATGAATATGACCGCAGCCGACGCCGCGGGGAAGGTCGGCAAGACCGAGATCCTCAAGTGGCCTGAGGGTAAGAAGGGCGCCATCTCCATCACATACGACGACGGTACGGTGAACCAATTCAAAGTGGCTATGCCCATCATGGACAAGTACAAACTTCCGGGGACATTCTTCATCATCACGGGCGAAGTGAAGGGTTCCAAATATAAGCCGCATTACAGCGGAAGGCCTTTTGCCAAGATCCTGAAAGAAAGCGGGAAGCCGACCACGGTCAAGAATTTCATCGAGCGGGTCATGGCCTTGCGCTTTTCTGGTTATGAAGGAATGGCCCCGTTGCATGAGAAGATCGGCGGGACTTTCGAGGCCAATAAGATCAAAGAGGCCTATCAGTTGGTCGATGAGGCCTATGCCAAGATATGGAAAGGTGAAATGAAGAAGGCTTCTGAGCCTGAGTTTGGCGTTGCCGGGGCCATGTCCTGGGATGATTTTAGGACGATGGCGTCCAAAGGCCATGAGTTCGCTTCGCATACAGTTTCCCATCCCTATCTCTCCACCTTCGATGAAAAGAACCTGCACTATGAATTGGAAAAGAGCCGCGACGAGATCCGCGAACAGTTGGGTCCCAAATACACCTTCTCGGTCGAGTATCCATACGGCACGGAGGACAAGCGAGTGCTCCGCCTGGCCATGCATCTTTATCCCCTGACCCGTAACTGGATGGATGACGCCGCCGTCCAAGACCTGATCCGCTGGGACGAAATGGACCCGCTGACTTCCAAGAAAGAATACGTGCGCTGGCAAAGAGGGCCTCATACCAGTACGCCCATCGAGCTCATGAAGAAGTGGGTGGATGTCACTAACACGAGCGATAAGATCTGGCTGACGCTGGTTTTCCATGGGGTGGACGGAATCGGTTGGGAACCGGAACCTGGTTCTAAATTTGAGGATTACTTCAATTACATCAGCAAACGGCCAAATATCTGGGTCGGCACTTTCCAGGACGTGGGAAAGTATATCCGGGAAAAGGTGAGCACCAAGGTTTCCGCCAAGGCCTCGGCGAAGTCCATCCAGGTCAGGCTCGTGAGTCCGCTTTCCCATCGCTTATATGATTATCCGCTCTCGGTGAAGACCTATGTGCCGGCTGATTGGAAAAAGGTGAAGGTGGAACAGAAAGACGGATCCAAAACAATGGCAACGACGGAAAGTTCGGGCGGGACTTACGTTGTCTATCAGGCGGTTCCCAATATGGGAGCGATCACGATACAGCCCGAACCCTGATCAGATGGGAATTACATACTTAATTCCCTCGTAATGTTCCGTTTAGTGTTTTTCTTTTTCGGCCCTCTCTGGCTCTAGCCGCCATGAACCAGGGGGGTCTTGAGAAGAACTTTCCTACCTTGCTCCCGCTCCACACATTCCCCGGTGGGTCCCTTACGCTCAGTTATTTTGGGTCCAAACGTCCTCTTGGTCGAGGGCTAACGCCAGAGAGGGCCTGGGGTTTTTAAAGATTTAAGTCTAAAAAAACACCCTGCCC
>CAYXYA010000240.1:0-3829 GCA_964469185.1 uncultured bacterium
TAGGGGCTGGATTCATCCAGCCCGCGCCGATCTTTAAAATAATGAATTTCTACACGGGCGCGATGAATCGCGCCCCTACAATTTCTTATCACCATTCCAGCTTGAGCGCGGAGGTCAGAAATCTCATATATGGTTCTCCGGCGGCGCAGGATTCCACGAACTTTTCCATGAAGTTCTCCGAGCAGGCCTGCTTCTCGTCGAACTGCGTGAAAAAGATGAAATCCTTGTACTTCAAATACTCGATCATCTCGTGATCAGGCGCGTAGCCCTTGGGCGGGCGAACCAGCTTGTCGCCCTCGATCGTGCAGTGCTTCTTGAACGTTTTGCCCGCGAGGATGGACTTGAACTCTTTGGGATGACGGACGAGATAGTCGCGGATCTGACCCAGGACCGGGGGTTCGGGATGCCAAATGCCTCCGCCGCTGAAGACCTCGCCCGGGGACAGGTGCAGGTAATAGCCAGGAGAATGGACGTCCTTGGCGTGGGAGAGCGTGAAGTGAGCCGCCACATGCGTTTTATAGGGACTCTTGTCCTTGGAGAAGCGTGCGTCACGGTAAATGCGGAACATGGACCCGCCCGTCGGGCTGTTGTCCACGACGATATTCCGGCTGATACGCCGCATGGAAGGGCCCAGCTCGCCGATGAAATCCAAAAGGGGGTTGCGCACTATTTTCTCGTAGCGTTCCTTGTTGGCCAGGAACCAGGGACGGTTGTTGTTCTTCTTGAGGTCTTTCAGGAATTTAAAGAGAGAGGGAGTGAAATAAACTTTGCCCATGACGGTCCTCCGATCAGTGGCCGACGGTCAAGTTCGGCGCGATCTTCACGTATTCCTTCACGATCTTTTCCAGCCGTTCGAATTTTTTTTCGTCCTTGAGCCGGCCCTTTTCGTCGAAGGCCTCGTCCGAATGGGACAGGGTGTACATGTCGGGATAAACGAAGACGCCCAAACCCTCCAGCGGAACGCGCGAATGCCAAAGTCCGCGGATGCCTCCTACGGCGCTGATGGAGGCCGAAAGAAGCAGGGCGCTTTTCCCCCGCAGGGGCTGGGGTTTGAGCCGGGAGATCCAATCGATGGCGTTCTTGAAATTGCCCGGCATGGAAAAGTTGTACTCGGGCAGGGAAAGCAAAAGACCGTCGGCCGACTGAACGCGGTTCGCGAATTTCAGCGTGCCAGGCGGGAATCCTTTTTCCTGCAAGTCGCCGTCGTAAGAAGGCACGTCAAGATCGTGAAAGTCCACCAGGTCGACCTCGGCGCCGTGTCGAACGGCGATCTCCGCCGCGAGGGTGACGAGCTTTTTGTTGGTGGAGCCGGAGCGAAGAGCGGATGTGAAGGCGAGCAGCTTCATCATGGATCCTTTCCTGACATCAAAACTAAAAAATCTTCGTAACAATGATGAACGCAGATACACGCAGATGTAGATTTAAATTGAAGAATCATCAGCGTTGATCAGCGCGTGCGCAGCACGTCCCTGTTCCAATATCTTTGAGTTGTGTTGAAGTTCTTACTGCTGGCTAGATTAGTAAAAAAAAGGGTCGAAGCCAAGAAGACTTCAGCCCTTTTTAAGAATGGACGAAAACGACTTATTTCTTGGCTTTGGCGCGGGGTTTCTTATGGTCCTTCACGTCCGCTTTTTGGGCCATCAAGGCCAGGTCCAGAGTGATGATCACGTCGTTGGCGACCATGAGGTTGCCGCTTTCCAGGACTTCGTTCCAGGTGAGGCCGAAAAGCCCGCGATGGGGTTGCCCCACGCGACGTCCGTTCCCAGGTATTCCACGTCCAGGGTGACACTTTTCGTGACGCCGTGCATGGTCAAGTCGCCGACGACCTTGTATTTCTTGTTCCCGGCGGAGGTGACTTTCGTGCTTTTAAAAGTAATGGTCGGGTATTTCTCGACCTCGAAAAAGGTCGCGGTCTTCAAATGCTCGTCGCGTTTCGCGTTGGCGGTATCGATGCTGGCGACCTGGATCGTCACGTCGATGGTCGAGGCCTCGGGCTTCTTCTCGTCGAAAACGATCTTTCCGTCATAGTCTTTGAATTCCCCGTGGGTCGGGCTCAAGATGTGGCGGACCGCGAATCCGATCTGCGAATGGGCTTTATCAAAACCATATTCCTCGGCTTGGACGGTATGGACGGCTAATAAACTGACGGCGGCTAGGAACAGTAAAAATTTCCTCATGACGTGATTCCTTTCTTGAAATTATTTTCACTTGGGTTTATATATACGACTATGATTACTAAAAGAAAGTAGGTTCTTTTTACTAACTGGGCTATCATCTTGAATGTTATTCGAATATATAGACGTTTCAACAAGGAGAAAAGTAATGGTCAAACACAGACCCAACAAATCAGGACCGGTCCCGCAACCCTGCCCATTAGAACACAGTCTCAAACTTTTAGCGGGGGCCTGGACGCCTCAGATCATCTGGTACTTGCAATCCGAACCGCGCCGGTTCGGCGACCTGAAAAGGGACTTGGGTAAGGTCTCGGCCAAGGTCTTGACGACCCGTTTGCGCGAACTGGAAAAAAAGAGCGTCATCATCCGGACGGTCATGCCTACCTCGCCGCCCACGGTGGAATATTCCCTGACGGAGTTGGGGCGGAAGATGGGCCCGATTTTGCACACCATCGCGGACCTGGGGACGGAGATCCAGAAACAGATGGCTTCTGGAAAGTTGGACACGCGCAAGACTTCCTACTCCAAAGCCGAGAACCTCATCCCCGCGGTTTAAAATTATGGGTTGATGAGTTTGGCGATGCCGAAGGCCGCGCCCGCCGCGGCGATCCCGATGAAGGTCGTGTAGAGGGTGCCTTTCAACCGGTCCTGCCCCGTGAAATAAGCCTTCCAGTAGCCGAAAAGTAAAAGACAAATGACCGTGATGATGGAAGAGTCCAAAAGCCCCTGGCTGGGCGAAGCCGTGAACCAGTAGGCCGAAAGCGGGATCAAACCGCCCACCGCGTAAGACAGGCCGATCCGCATGGCGCTGAACAAGGCGTGGCGGGGGTCCGGCTTTTGCAGTCCTAATTCAAAGCGCATCATGAAGTCCACCCACTTGGTATGGTCCTTGGCGAGTTCTTTCGCCACGTCGTTCTGCACCTTTTCCGAAATGCCGTAAGCCCCGAGGAGTTCCTTGATCTCCCTTTCCTCCTCGTGGGGGATCTCCCTGACTTCCTTCGCCTCGCGAAGTTGTTCGCCCTCGTAATGATCGATCTCGGTCTGGCCCGCCAGGTAGCCGCCCAGGCCCATCGAAATGGTCCCAGCCACGACCTCGGCCAATCCCGCGATGAGGATGATCTGATTGCTGCCGACCGCGCCGCTCAATCCCGCCGAGAGCGCGAAGGGGACCGTGAGGCCGTCCGACATGCCCACGACCAGATCCCGCAAGGCGGCGGTAGCGCCGTAATGTTTTTCGTGATGGTGGTGATGATGCGCGCCGGGGAGCGACATGAGGTTCCTTGAATGGGCTGGATTGTTATTCGTTAAGCATCTTACAGGAGGACGAAAGAGTCCTCAACGGGACTTATATATTTAAATCCCTGAACAGCTTTCTTTTTTGCCCCTTCCTTCTCAAGCCCTCATCCATCCACGGGGTTTTAGAATATGGTTTGCGAGGACCTCTGTTTCGCTCCACCCATCCCCCGGTGGGTCCCTTTCGCTCACTTGAGAATATCTCGGCTGGCCACTTGGCCCGGGGCTTTCGAAGGAAGGGGCAGGGTGTTTTTTTAAGCCTTTAAAAACCCCAGGCCCTCTCTGGCGACAGCTCCTACCAAAAGGCCGATCGGACCCAAAGCACCTGAGCGTAAGGGACCCATTGGGGAATGTGTGGAGCG
>CAYXYA010000241.1:0-3828 GCA_964469185.1 uncultured bacterium
ATCTACCGCTACACCCGTGTCTAAAATTGCAATAGTAATGGCAGAAGAACCCTGAGTCATGCCCCATGCAAGCGAAACATTTATATCTGCTCTCCAAGTCGATCCGTACTTTAAACCCCATTGATATGGAAACAGTGGATCATTTGGAATCACGGCCGCTAAAGGATCTCTTAACATAATAAAATCAGGCTCAGCGAAATCCACCACTCCTGATTCAAAATAAGCATTCCCAACAGAAAGGGCTCTTAAAGAATCATCGTCATCTCCAGTCACAACTTCTACATCCGAGTAATTCAACTTTCTTTTTAAATGCATGTTATGATCATGATGAATTTTCGCTTTATTCACTTCTTGAGCTGAATCTTTAAACTTAACAAGAATATCTTTTCCAACTGTAAAAAGAAGCCCCTCCTCACTAAATACAGGACTTGCGAATTTAATTTCCGGTCTCTTCTTCAAGCTTTTGATTAAATCCAGCAATTCTAACTCGGTCAAATTCATTTCAAGATAAACTAAAATAAAGTCAGGATTGGTTAAAGGTTGACGAAGACCAGTAATCCGCGACTCTTCTTGCATAAGCTCTGGCAACTTTTGCATGGCCAAATCTTGATTAAATTGAATTGCAAGAACAGTTTTATCTATATTTAAAGGACGTTTCTCACCTTTATAGTAATAGCTGAATTGTTCTTTCTTTTCTTGTTGAATTTGTGCAGACGCTTGTTCGGAAGTAAATAAGCAACAAACAGACATCAACATCAATCCACAGAAAATTTTCATTTAGTCGTCTCCTCTGATTTAAAACTAAAGTAGCGGACGATGAAAGAGAAATCGCAAGGGCAATTCGTTTGGCAGGGCTTTTCGTTTTCCATTCTACGATGACTCATTCGATCCTTGAAACTTCTAAATGACATTTTGCCCCTGGAGGATTCAGTCTTAACTTTTTGACAATAGGCCGCCACAATAGCTGAAACATGAACTCAGGATCAATCCCCCAAAATGAGGGGGGGGGTAAAAGACCGGAGGGAAGGCAGATCAGAGAAGGAATAATTTGCCGAGGATGGCGGTCCGGCTGGAAACACCCAGCTTGGTCCGGATGTTTTTGAGATAGCCTCGAACGGTTTCGGTCGCAATTCCAAGAGAAAAGGCGATCTCCTTGTCGCTCAACCCGCTGAAAAGACCGTTCATCACATCCACTTCCCGGAACGACAGACTCCACTGCCGGCGGGCTTTGTCCAGGTTGAGGCGGCTCGTTGTGACCGGTGTGACAAGAACCGCCGCCATGGGAAACCGGCCGCCGGGTTGATCATCCAGATAAAAGGCCTGAAGGCTGTAATCACCCTTCCCGTTTGAGATCGTGGTCTGAATCAAGGGTTCGGCGGGAGAAGCGGCAGGCGATTTGGACCCTGTTGATCTTTGGATTGGAGATGCACGATTGAGGTTCTTGAGCACAAGTCGTATTTTTTGAAGAAAACGCCCGTCATGCAGTCGGCTCATGATCTGCCGGGCCATGGGGTTTAAAGAAATCATTTTGCCGCGAAGGTTGAATAAAAGAAGACCGGGCTGCGACCGTTTATCAATAATTCTACTGAGAGGAGGACTGTTCTGTTTCACCATCGGCTTCCTTCTTCTAAACGGATCGGATGCGTTCAGAATTGAACCCCTCAAATGAGGGAATTGCAAAAAGCGATTGTGCTGACTATAATTTCATCAATGAGTTCACCTTTTATCTTGTTCCGCTTAAATTAGACGATTTGGAATTGATTTTGTCTCGTTATTTTAAGAAAATGATCGGATGGGTTGACGTATGGAGCGCGGAGGAATATGAAAAACATCACAAACCGCCGAAAGCACAAACGGCATTCTTTGCCGGGGATCGTGACCTATCGGCGATCGATTCCGATGCGAGGGTCTGCCCTAAAAGAAGCAGGCGGTCAAGGTCAACTTCAGAACGTTAGCAATGGCGGGCTTTTGATCCTGACTGAAAAGAGGCTGGCCCCCAAGCAGTTTCTCACAATTACAGTTCCTTTCTTAAATAATGATATAGAAGTTCCCACCGTGGCCTATGTCCAATGGACCCGTTCGGTTCGAGGTACGGGCCGCTACGCCGCTGGACTGTCGTTTCTATTGTAAACCGGTAGGCATGTGGACGGAGAATCGCTTCGGGTTATTTCACTGCACCAAGATCCAGGTCAGCCGCTCGCCGTAAAACTCGGCTTGGATCGGATCACCCGGTTTCAGGTCCGTCTTGGTCAGCATCTTCTCCCCTTTCATGATCACAGCGCCTTCGTCCAGAATGATCTGGATTGCGCCCTGCTCTTTTGTGTTCAGCGAGACGAGATTCAATTTCGGATGAACGCCGCTCACCGTCCCGGTCAAGCGCTGCATGCCGCTGGTCGTGCCCCGCCAGATGGAGCTCAGATTGATCTCGCGAACGGGATTTCCGTCCTTCGGTGTTTCCCCGGCCGTTTTAAAGAAAAGCCGGTTGCCGAGCCGGGGGCACGAGACGCCGTTGATCGAGATATATTTAAAGACCCAGACCACATACGAGGTTCCCGGTTCGAGGGGATCTTCCGGCGTGATGATCATCTGCGCGCCCTGCCATTCCACCTTCCCTCCGACGCCCGACTCGCTGGTCAGCAGCGCTCCGAGTTTATAGCGGCCTCCGGCGATATTGACCGCATTGAGGAAGGGACGGAAGTCATACGGCTGGGTTAATTTCTTCCCCGTTTTGGGATCGGTGTAAGGAATCATGTCGACCGCGCGATCCAGGGCCAGCACGATGGGAGCCTTCGGATCATGCGCCGCGACCTTCATGTTCGCGCCCGGGACGATGAGCGGTGGTGTCGGACATTCATTTTCCGCACGGGCTAAATCGGCGCCCGTGAGCACGACCCAACCCAGAAAAAATCCACACAACATTTCCTTGATGAAAATCCGCTTCATTCAGACAACCCCCCGTTGAAGCGATAATTTAACACAACGATCCGCAAGGCTTCAATGCAAATTTACTCCCCGGCGCGAACCGATCTGAATTTCCTTCCAATGCCAAAGTAAAAGCCTGGCCCCGTGTTATTATTAAGAAGATAAATCCTTTGATTTTTCTTTCTTCCGAGAACCGATTCTTTATCTGATAGATCGTTCAGCTTCTGTCCTTATAATTTTCGCCCGATTAATTACGGGATGATTGTTGGAACAATTTCATGCACTATTGTGCCTGTACCGTCCCCAAGAATGCCAAATCCCCAGGCCCAGAGAGTGGCGTCGGTCTGTATTGCAAAGGTGGAAATGCCCCCAGCGGAGACTTGGGTCCAATTGGTCACCGTTCCGATCTGGGTGGGTACAAGCTTATCCACTGTTGTTCCGTCCCCAAGTGTACCATACCCATTATATCCCCAAGCCCAGAGGGTGCCGTCGGTCTTTATAGAAACCGTATAAGAATGTCCAGCGGAGACTTGGGCCCAGTTGGTATCGGTCCCGATCTGGGTGGGTACAAGCTTGTGCACTGTTGTTCCATCCCCAAGCTGTCCAAACCCATTATATCCCCAAGCCCAGAGGGTCCCGTCAGTCTTTACAGCAACCGCGTTAGACCAACCAGAGGATCCTTGAGCCCAGTTGCTATCGGTTCCGATCTGGGTGGGAACGGCTTCGTCAAATATTGTTCCGTTCCCAAGCTCCCCATCAGAAGAATTATTTCCCCAGGTCCAGAGCGTGCCATTGGTCTTAATCGCAACGACGGGACCGACCATGGAGATCTGGGCCCAGTTGGTATCGGTTCCGATCTGTATAGGAATATATGAAAATCCCACCAAACACGTTCCGCAGCCAAAC
>CAYXYA010000242.1:0-3822 GCA_964469185.1 uncultured bacterium
CGCCAACAGGTTCTCTTCCACCGTGAGTTTACGGAAGATCGAGGCTTCCTGGGGAAGATAGGCGATGCCGAGCCTTGCCCTTTTATACATGGGCAACTCGGTGATGTCATGGATCTTACCTTCCTCCTCGAAAAAAACCTGACCCTCATTCGGGGCGATAAAACCGGTGGTCATGTAAAAAGTCGTGGTCTTGCCCGCCCCATTAGGACCTAAAAGACCCACCACTTCTCCCTGACGAACTTCGATGGAGACATGATCCACGACTTTTTTCTTGCCGTAGAGTTTCACTAAATTATTCGTTCGAAGCACTTTCATATGAAAACCTCGAGAAAATAAAATTACAGCCCGTCACTCTTACTCAATGCGACCCGTGAGGGCCAGGATGACCCGGAGAACCGGGCGGAACCACAGGCGTCGGATTCACCGACCCGCCAGCCGGGGTCATCAGATTGTTATCCGGCGATCCGCCCGAGCCTCTAGGCCCGGGAGCGTTTTTAGGTGAAAGACGCTCCGACCCGTTTCCTTTTCCGGGCAACGTCTTGGCGTCCTTGTCGTCTTTCCCGCTTTTCACCGTCAAAGGCTCGCCGGTGGGATTAAAAATGACCTCCGCCAACCCCTCCGCCAAAAAACCCTTTCCCTCTCCCATATTGGTCGTGATCCGCCGTCCCGTTATCTGCGCGTTAGAAGTATAAACCTTCGGATCATCCTCTAAGATCATTTGATTTTCTTTCGATAAAAACGTGGCCTTTTGGGCCTCCGCCTTGCTTTCCGACTGGACAATGAGGACGTTCTGATTGACCACGATGATTTTCTTTTCCAGATCCAATTCCATCTGACGTCCCAGGATCGTCAGCGGTTTTCCGTTCTGGTCCTCGCTGGTCAAGACCGGATGGTCGTGCGCGGTCATGCTGTCCATCAAACCTTGATATTCCAAGCTCCCGCAGGTCAAGGTGATTCCCGAACTTTTATCGATGAGCTTAACGTGCCCTTTGGCGGTCGCCGCGTTATTTTCCGAGAAAGCGCTGATCTCATCCGCGGTCAACACCACATCCCCATGAAGAGCGGTTACCTTGCCCTTATAAAGAGTCAACCCCTTCAGTTTTTCAAAAAACACCTCAACTGAAGCGATTTTTACCGGTTTCTTAGCCGAAACTTGACGGTCCTCTTTGATCTCAACCGCCCACAAAAAAGCCGTTGCCGAGAGAAACAACAGCCATACCAAAACCGGCATGGCCATTCCAATGAACTTAGAAAGGTTTCGGTTTTTCAAATTCTCTGATCTCATTGACGTCTCTTACCTCGGTATGGACATCCTTATTAAAGTGGATATTGTTGAGTTCGGTGTCCGCGGACATTCCGACGGCGGTGATGTCGTTCCCGCCCTTATAAACATGGACCTTACCGTCGGTCTTGATCTGATCCGTGTCCGGATTCCAATCCAGTTTTTCCGTCTGCAGCTTGGATCCATTTTGCGTTATCAGTTCGACATGGCCCTGGGCCTGGGTAGCGTTCGTCTCGGTGTTGATGATCGCCTTATCCGCCGTTAATGTCGAAACCAACTTATCGCGCTTATAGTATTGGGCATACACCACATCCGCGTAAGCCTGTCTTTGACTTTGATACCACCGCGCCACATCAGAATAGAGTTCCCAGCGCTTAACCCCTTGCACAGTCGAAACCAAGTGATATTTTTCAATGACCGCATCGGGAGAATTCTCATCTTGAGAGACGGTCTCAGGACTATTGGCCGCGGGCTGGCTTTTGAACCGCACCGTAAAAAGCAGGACAATGACCACGACCGTGGCCGCTAACAACCAAAGCATTCTTTTCGGTATCCGCCGCGGGGTTTTATCCAGGTCTTCCAATTGAAAACCCGAGGAAGAAGAACTACCTCTCGATCTTTTCGTTATTTTTTTCACGTTTTTTCAGCCTTGGGACGCGTTTTCCAACGTTTATGCATCTGTCTTCACCTTCATCCATAATTTATGAACAGTGAAACGACACCCATGAAGCTTGGTTTCATGGGTGCACATCCATAGTTCATTTCACTTCACCGGGCGGACGAGTCTTCCAACGTTCGTGCATCCACATCCACTGGTCCGGATAAACCTTTACATAGGATTCGATCACCTCAGTATATCGCCGAACTGTTTCTAAAATGTCCTTTTCAGGGTCATCGGTTTTGGGCGGAACGATCTCCCTTTCCATGTGCAGTTCAAATTGCTCGTCCGCCCCCCTCACCACGAAGGCCGGTACGAGAGCCGCTCCGGTTTTGTAAGCGATGCGCGCCACGCCCGATTGGGTCCAAGCGGGTTTGCCGAAGAAAGGAACAAAGACGCCATCCTGGCCTGTGTCCTGGTCCACCAGAGCTACGACGAGGTGGTTTTGCTTGAGCGCTCCGAGGATCCCGCGCAGGGCCATTCCTCTTTTGATCATGGTGGCTCCCAGATTTTTCTCGCGGAAACGGGTCACTATCTTGTCAAAGCGAGGGTCATAAATATTTTGGGCGACACCTGAGACCGGATGGCGGGAAGACAGGTAGCCTCCGAGGAGTTCCCAATTACCCAGATGGGCCGTCACGATCAAGACGCCCTTGCCGCGCGCCAAAGCCTTTTCGATATTTTTCCTCCCATGGTCGCGAACGACCTGGGAGGCTATTTTCGAGCGCGGCCATCTCAACCATTGGATGATCTCGAACAGATTCCAGCCGAGCCGGGTCCAAACCGACAAGGCCAATTTCTCAATTTTTTCCGGACTCATGCCCTTGGGAAAAGCGGTTTGAATATTGCGGATGGTTTTTACTCGTTCACGCCGCGCGAGATGATAAACCAACACGCCAAAACCGCGGCCCAAAGCCCCCGCCCAGCGGTAAGGCAACCAGCTGATAAATGCCATGAGGATCTTCGAGGAGAAATAGATGAGATGGTGCTTAAATTTTTGTCGGGCCAAGCTTTGCCTCAGGTAAAAACATCGTTGACGGTCTCGGAGTGTCCGCTGTTGATCCGGTGGAATTCTTTCACCGCCTTGTCCCAAACGCCCTGGGCTTTCAGGATTTTTTCCACAACCTCACGAAAAGCACCGGAACCAGCCGGAGCTTTGGTGATGTAATCCACGGCCTTTTTGACCTCGGCTCGCCCATAAGGAACCGTCGCGGACCAACCCGCTTCTTGAAGAAGAGGCAGGTCGATGAGATCGTCTCCCATATAAGCCACTTCGGAAATTTTTAAATCGAGCTCGCCGCAAAGCTTTTCAGCGACGGTCGCTTTATCGAGTTTTCCCTGATAAAGATAGGCGACTTTCAAATGTTTCGCGCGTTTCGCCACCGGCTTGGAAATCCGGCCCGAGAGCCAGCCCACTTGAAGCCCCCCGTATATCGCTAAACGGTGACCGATGCCGTCCTGAAGGTCGAACCGGATGAGTTCGTCTTCCTCGCCGACATAGATCTTGCCGTTGGTCAAGATGCCATCCACATCGGTGAGAAGCAGTTTGATGTCCCGAATGCTCATAAAATTCCTTAGTCGAAAACCTATTTTTACCGCCAAGAACGCCAAGAAAACCAAACGCAATCGATTTAAAACATCACTTCAAATTTTGAGCTTCATATTTTTGGCCGTCCTTGGCCATCGACCCTTCAGGTACGGTCCGAAGGGTTTAGCGCCTTTGGCGGTTAATCTTCGATTTTTACCCGATCTTGATCTGGCCACGGCCCAGCAAGTCGTGCAAATGCACCAGTCCCATCGGCCTTTTTTGTTCGTCCACGACGATCACTTGATAAATGGTTTTGTCTTCCATGAGTTGAAACGCGTGCGCCAGGGATATGTC
>CAYXYA010000243.1:0-504 GCA_964469185.1 uncultured bacterium
CGTGTTCGCGATCGTGTTGGTCGGGGTTGGCGTAGCCGAAGGCGAAGCGGTGAGCGTAGGCGACGATGTGGGTGTCGCCGTAGTCGAATCCGTCGCTGTGCTGGTGACCGTCTTAGTAGCCGTGTTGGTAGCGGTATTAACGGACGTATTCGTCGCGGTCTTTGTCGGTGTACTTGTAACGGAGTTAGTCGCCGTATTGACCACCGTATTCGTCACGCTATTGGTGGCGCTTGGCGTCGAAGTGGCGGTCGGCGAATTAGTGGCCGTCTTTGTCACTGTGCTGGTGGCCGTATTGGTCGCCGTATTCGCGATCGTATAAGTGGCTGTATTCAACGGGGTATTTGTGGATGTGGCGGTAGGGGTATTCGACGACGTTGCCGTTGGGGTGTTGGTCGGAGAATTCGTGGCGGTAGCCGTCGGTGTTTTAGTCGCCGTTTGAGTGGCGGTAAAGACCGCCGTATTCGTGGCTGTGTTGGTCGAAGTTGGCGTTGATGTTTTGGTCAC
>CAYXYA010000243.1:514-3815 GCA_964469185.1 uncultured bacterium
TTCGTTGAAGTCTTTGTGGCGGTACTGGTAGCCGTATTGGTCGGCCCCACCGAGCAGGAACCGGCTACGGCAAGGTTCGCGAACATAAAGACACAAAGCCCGGCGTGTGTGGATGTGGGCTCGTTCGTGGCATAGTCTTGGATGTCATCGTGATAGACCCCGGCCGAACCCGTACCCTGAAAGGCCGCGTAAGCGTCAGGCCCTGAGAGCCCGATCCCCTGTCCCCCGTAATCCGTCGCGGTATCCGGTCCCTCAATGGGCATACCCGGGATATCGATGCACTTTCCAACGGTGATGTTGTGCTGAGGGTGGTGGGCGGTGATGGTGCCCAATCCGACGATATAGCAGACTCCCCATGGGTTCTTGCCCAGAAGGAAATCGCGGTTGTAGGTCGCCATATTGGCATAGGTCGTGACGCCAAACAGCTTGTCGTAAAGCTGCCCTTCCAGGATGCCGCCGGTCATGGTCTCCATGGAGCCCCAGTTGTAAGCGGTATTCAAGCCATAAACATTCCCGTTGGATTGCGTGAGGAAGGATTGCACATCCGACTGCATGTAGCCCTTGAGGGTGTTTTGGGTCGTCGAATCCACCAAAGGATAGAGGGAGTAATGCGCCAGGAAGTTACTGGTGGCCCAATCGAGCGACCCTCCCCCGCTTCCGGCCGAACTGGCGTAAGTCTTCGCGTCGGTCAGGTAGCCCGCGGTGCCGGTCGCCCGGTACATTTCAGCCGCGGCCCATTCCATGTCGTCGGTGAAACCGTTCTCGGTATAAAAGGAAGCGGGACTGGCCGGCTGGTTATAGGCCTGGGCTTTCCCAATGGCGTAAATGGTGGTCGCATGAGCCAGGCATTGATTGGCGTAGGCCGTGTCGCCCCGTGCGTTCCAGATCTGATAAGCCATCGCTAGACAGGCCGCCGCTTTCCCGCAATTGTTGGAACCTCCTCCGTGCGTACCGTTGTAAACCGGCCGATAGGGACTGGTCGTGTAAGCGGTATTGTCGTTTTGCGGCAAGGTTCCCAATCCCAAGTTGTGGTCCAGATCGTTGCCGACTTGGTAATAAAGGGTGGTAGCATCGGGGTTCATTTTGATGATCCAGTCCAGAGCGTACTTGGACTCATCGAGCACGTCCGGGATACCGTTGGAACCTGCTGTCCCGTTCGCCAGGAGGTTGTCCTGAAAAACGGAAGGGTTGTCCCGGTAAGCCGCCAACATGCATTCACAGCTCCAACCCACCGTGATCATGAACTTGATGAAATCGCCCGAGTCGTGCCAGGCCCCTTCCGTATCTAAGATCGTGTTGACGTGGGGTCCATCGATCACCTTCCCATCCATCCGAGTCGTGCCGCCGCCGGGAGGCATGTGGCACACCGCCCCCGCGTATTTGTTATCGCTTCCGCAGCGTTGGCCGAGGTAGAAATTAAGGATGGTCTCCTCCAAGCCCTGGTAAGCGCAGTCCGAGATCTTGAAGGTCAAGGAATCGTAGCCATCGGATAAATGTATCTTATATACGGTGGTGCCGGCGGGCTGGAAAGCGCTGAAGTCGAGCTTATAAGTGTTGGAAAATGGCGAATAGGCGCCGCTACTGGCGGGAAAAGCGGTCGGGCCCCAAACCGTGACGCCGTCCGAGGTGCGTATGATCGAAAAGGTCAGACCCGAAAGATTGCTGTTCGAAAAAGCGACGGCTATTTTGGGGTCGGTCGAAAAATACCCGACCTGATTGACCCGGACCCAGTCACTGGTCGGGCCCGGCTGCGTACTGGCGTTCGCCGTGGCATAGGCCGGGCAAGCGGCGATGGCAAAGCGCGGTGAAAGAAATAACGATATGAGGAAAAGCCTTAAAATACGTTCAAACCAGGTGGTCACGGAGCTCCTCACAGATTTCGGGCTGCAACCCGCAAAATGAAAACGCTTCCATATGTTAAAAAAGCGCTTTCTTGGACAAGAAGGTACCAACGATCCTGGTGAATTGATGTTTAAATAATATCAATCTTATGTTTATTTTTTACTTAATGCGGGAAACTTCTCGGCGGTAGTCCCCGGGCGTCTTACCGGTCCAGCGTTTGAAATTGCGGATGAAATGGTGCGCCGTTTGAAAACCACAAGCCTGGCCAGCCTGTAACAAGTTGAGATGGCTGCTTTTTAAAAGTGACTTGGCCCGTTCCACCCGGATCTTGTTGAGATAAGCCGCAAAACTCATCCCGGTCGTTTGTTTGAATACCCGGCAAAAAACCGCTACTGAAAATCCCGCCTTTTGGGCGACATGGGGCAAGCGCAGAGGTTGATTATAATTTTCGGCGATGAAGAGGAGGGTGGTTTGGAGTCGTATCTCCTTAGCGCCGTGAAGAGGCTTGACCGCCAAAGCCGAAAGAGTCCGAAGCGTTTCCTTGAAAACATCGATCAAACGATAAGTCGAATCCGCTTCGGTGAATTTGCGGCAAAAATACTCGGCGTGGTCTTTCTCATCTTGCGCGTTGAGAACGGACCGACGACGGATATTCTCAAGGATATGAAAAAGTTGGGATAAAAACTGCCCGCGAACCGCCTCCATGCTGCCTTTCGCGAATTCCAAAACCTCGCGAACGTAATGATCCGCCGCCACTTTAATGCCTTCTACCGAGGTTTGATCGTAAACCGCTAAAAGATTCATGGCGGCGCGGTTCAAACGAACATAAGCGGGCCCGGTATCGACTTTGGGATTTTCGTCATAAAAAAGAAGGGATTTTTCAGATTGGACGGAAAGATGGAGCGCCAGTACCGCCTCCTGATACGAACTATATAACACTTCCCCTTTGGGTACTGCCCGCCCGATCCCGGCCACCGACCGCAACCCGAATCTTTTTCTAATGAAATCCTGTACCGCCTCGGCTTTTTCACGGATCTCCAAACGGCCTTGGGTCGCGTTCCTGTTGGGATCGGAAGAGGTGAGAAAGATAACACCGTAGTCCTGGAGATTTTCTGCCACCGTCTGAGTCAGCTTTTTAGCGAAAAGAAAACATTCCCGTTGGATCTGATAATTCAGGATCAGGTTTTTGACAGTGTCCAACTCGTCTCCTCTCTGCGAAACGGGCATGACGGCGAAGATCGTGGTAGGCACCTGACTGATCCCCAATTCCTCCTTCATCCAGGGCGCCAATTGCTTGTCCTCGTACCAGCCCCAGGGCGGCGGCGCCAGCTTCTCAAAACCCAACGCTTCATAAACCCAGGGCGAGTTGGGAAGACGCGGGGCGAAGATATCGCGCCGCAAGTTGTTCACTTTTTCATGCAAATTTTCCGTTCCGTCAGCCCCGGTCAGGAACTTCACG
>CAYXYA010000244.1:0-3802 GCA_964469185.1 uncultured bacterium
CTGGGCAACCCCTGGCAGACGGTCTTGTTCAACGACGAGACGCACAGCTTCGACGAGGTCATCCTGCAGATCCAAAAGGCCACCGGTTATTCCCTTGAGAGGTCCTACGACCTGACCATGCGTGTCCATAAAAGCGGTAAAGCTGTGGTTTATATCGGCGACAAAACGGCTTGCGAAAAGGTTTCCAACGTGCTGAAGCAGATACAACTGATCGTCCAGGTGGAAAAAACCTAACAGCCAAAACATTTGACCGCCAAGGGCGCCAAGTAAGACGAACATAAAGATTTTGGTTCAACAAAAAGAAGTTCTTAGCGAACTTTGCGGTTAAGAGGTTTTATGAACACCGAACTCAAAACAAAACTTCAGCGCGTCAGACACCTCATCAAGGAGAAATCCTTGAAGGGAGTCCTCCTTTCCACCCGCGCTAATTTCAGCTGGCTGACCTGCGGGCGGTCAAATCATGTTCGTCAGTCTTCGGATAAAGGGGTCGCTTCCCTTTGGGTGACGCCCAACCAAGTAGAGCTTTGGACGAACTCCATTGAGGAGATCCGCTTTCGGACCGAAGAAACAAAAGGCCTACCCCTTCGTTACCGCGCCCATCCCTGGTGGCGGGACGAGAAAAGATCCTGGCTCCCCGCCGGCAAGATCGGCTCTGATGACGGGGCCTATGGAACCATCGACTTGAAGGAAGAGATAGCCCCTCTGCGTTGGTCTTTAACGAGTGAAGAGGCGGTACGGTACCGCAAGGTCGGAAAGCTCGCCGGCGAAGCGATGTCGGAAGCCGCGAAACTGGTCCGAAAAGGCTGGACGGAACAGAAAGCCGCCGCGGAACTCAGCCGTTCCATGGTCGAGCGGGGGTTGGAACCCGTTTTGGTATTGGTCGGGGCGGACGAACGCCTGGCGCGCTACCGGCATCCCATTCCCAAGCCCAACAAGATCAAAAAGATCGTGATGCTGGTCATCTGTGCCAGGGCCTACGGGCTCATCGCCAACGTCACCCGCCTAGTCCACTTTGGAAAGATACCGGACAGTTTGAGAAAAAAACATCAGGCTTGCCTCAGGGTCGAATGCGCTTTATGGAACGCGACCAAACCGGGCGTCCAAATGCGCGAGGTTTTCCAAGCCGGAGTCCGGGAATATATCCGGCAGGGCTATCCAGGCGAATGGGAAAAGCATCACCAGGGCGGGCCTACCGGCTATGAACCCCGTGAATTTCTGGCCAACCTCGGCGAAAAAAGAAGGATCCAAAAGAACCAGGCCATGGCCTGGAATCCTTCCATTGCCGGGACCAAAAGTGAGGACACGATCCTCGTGGGTGAAAAGGGACTCGAGGTCCTGACCCCGACCCCTCGTTGGCCGATGGTGAAGATGAACTACGCCGGGAAAACTTATCTAAGACCGGATATTCTGGAAGTTAAATAAAAATAACGGATCATCAAAATTAAACAACTCATTCGCCTTTCAAGAATTTTTGCAGCTTGTTCTGCCCTCCTTTTACCGGCTATGGGCCATGCCTTAACCCCCATCGTTCAATTCCAGGACCTGGTGGCCGGGGAAGGCGAGCCTGGCTTCGAGGACGGGCCCTTTTACTCCGCGCAGTTCAACATGCCCCTGGGAATGGCGCTCAACCACGACGCTTCCCTGCTTTATGTGGCCGACCAGCAGAACAACCGGGTCCGTGTCATCCATTTCAATGAAAAAAACGCGGTGACGACCCTGGCCGGGACCGGAATAGCCGGACATAAAGACGGCCCGATCACCCTCGCGACCTTCGACCAGCCCTCGGGGTTGGCCCTGCTTCCGGATGACCAGATCGCGGTGAACGACCTGGGAAACAACCTGATCCGGATCATCGACTTGAAGACCAACAGTGTTTCGACCCTGGCGGGCGGCGCGTCATCGGGCCTGAAGGACGGCGAAGCCCTGAAGACCCAATTAGGCGGTTTGTGGAACCTGGTTTATTTCCCTTCCGACCAATGCCTTTATTTCTCCGAACCGGATGCCGGTGTTCTTCGTAAATTGGATATGAAAACCCGCGAGGTCAAAACGGTTTTGAAGAACTATCCTCTCGTGCCAAATCCCGCCGCCCTTTGCGTTGTCAACGGGAACCTATATGTCGCCGACCGTGCCGCGACCCTGGTTTATGAGATCCAATCCCTGGATAAGAAGAAGGGATCTCCCCCAACCCCAACCGTCGTTCAAACTTCCACACCCATTCCGGCTCAAGACCCGCCTCTTTCCGTTTCCCTGGTACCCGTCGGCCCAGCGAGCGGTGTCATCGCCTTGGCCGGTTCACAAAGCTCCCTCTACGCTTACCAATCCGATCTCAAAGCTCCTCTCGTCCGCGTCTTTCCAGACGCGGCGCCCATCACTTTTACTTCCGTGTGGGGCTACCGCTTGATCAATCCCGATCCAGGGTCCATTTTGCCGAACTTCCGGAACACTTCGGCGGCGTTCAGGATCGGTTTCGTGGCCGACCCCCATTCCGAGGGCCGGTTCTATCTTTCAAACCCAAACCACTTCATGGTCACAGCTTTCCGCGACCTGCGTTTGCCCCTTCTCGGCTTCACCCGCGGGGAAGACGTCTTTAACTCGGGCGAGATCCACGACCTTGAATATCCGCACGCCAAACCGCAGGGAACTTACCGCATCCTGCTGGTCGGACGGTCTTATCTTTATTGGGAATCCGAGGACCGTCAATTCGAGGAAAAGGGACAGGGTGATGAGTTCCAAAATCTGACGATCACCCTCGCGAAACGGATGGAGCTGGAGTTGAACACCATGGCAGCTCTTGAGGACGCGCCTCTCCATTATGAAGTGTTGAACAGCGGGAGGCATCGAGGCAGTAACGAACTTAACGTTTGGCCCTACCACGTCGTGCCCCCTATCGCCGAGAAGTATGACATCGACCTCGTGCTCATCCTCCACGACGAGGAGTTGGGCATCGAATCGTTCATGAACGCGCCCATGACTTCTGAGGGAGTTCCCGCGCTTTTAGTCGATCCCGAATTCCGCCTCAAACCCAACTCTGAAAAATTCAAGGCAGGGACGTTCCATGACCTATATGAGCTTTGTCTGTCCAAAAAGCTGATGGACAAAACCAAACAATGCAACCTCGACGCGATGGCCGCGGACCCGGAAGTACGGCCGCGTCTTTTCGCCGTCATGGGCAAACCGCTGAAAATGCTTCAGACAAAACTAGGATCCATGAAAACGGGAACCGGATCGAAACGCCGTTTGGAACTTTGCTACTTTCCCATCTTTGAGAGCCCGGCCAAGACTAAAAGGGTCTTCTGGCGGGATCTCTGCCAGAGTATCGGTGTTCCCTTCATGGACGTTTGCGATGACTTTAAGACCCTCGGATTGACTTATTCCCCCTATTCCACAAGCGGCGCTCGGCATTTTACGGTCAATGGAATGACCCTCTTTAGTAGGATCCTAGTCCATGAGTTATTGTCGAATAAGAAGATCCCTTTTAAATGAGGCTCTCGTCGTGAAAAGAAAACAACTCGCTTATCCGCTCACCGTTCTTCTTTCCCTTTTATTCATTCAACATCCCGAACCTGCGCTTACGGCCGACCATTCCAAAAAGAAAGCCGCCACGGACAAATTCACCCGGGACCACGGCGGCATCATCCGTGGGTCGCTATCAGATAAGAAGATCGCCCTTATCTTCACCGGGGGGGATTTCGCGGACGGCGGAGAGCATATCCGGAAGGTCCTGGCGAAGCGGAAGATCAAAGCCAGCTTCTTCTTCACCGGAGACTTTTATAGGGATCCTAAGTTCGCTTCCATCATCCGC
>CAYXYA010000245.1:0-3792 GCA_964469185.1 uncultured bacterium
CATAGCCGCGGCGTCAACATTGAAAGGTGACAATCCTTTCGCGATCAAATCGGCATTGATGAAGTTGCGGCAATCCGCGATCTTGGGAAGGAACTGGGTAGCAAAAGTCGTTTTTCCAGTGCCATTCGGCCCGGCGATGATGTAAACATTTGGTCTTTTTTTCATAGACGATCCAGTTCGCAAAATAGGACTTTGGGATTCAAAGCAGCATTATAGATCAATCAGCCCTTGTCTATTGGCGCCGGAAAATCCCTTAATTACTTTTTCTTGTAAACATTGAGTCCCACTTTTTCATCACGGTCCGGGATTGAGATGTTCCCTTCTGTTGACGCGACAATAGTCGTCTTGCCGGACGAGGACGGCCCAAACTCTTTGGACAGATCGACTTTAATTGTCAGGATGTTTCCTTCAACCTTCATATCGACGTTTTTCATTTGAACCCTCCCTGGGAAAGGCAAAAAGTTAGAAGTTAGGAGTGAGGAGTTAGAAGTTTTAAACCCCATGCCTGTCCAATTTTACGCCTGAAATAATGATCTTGGAAAAGTTAAAGTTTGAATGTAGGAAGATTAAAGGCCTTAAAAAGCCTGAAAAAGTGGGAAACGGATTCGGCCGTGGGTTTGTTTCGCGATATTCGCTGACTATAGAATTGCTCGGATCAGGTTTGAAGGTTAATGCTTTTTATAAACCCTGCTTCGGTGATCCACATACAGGATAACGATGGATCGAGTCGTTTCATCCATAGAATAAACCACCCGCCAATCGCCGACGCGTAGTTTCCACTTACCTTTCAACCCATGGCTCAAAGGCTCGGGGCTTGCAATATCCATGTTTTGGGAAAGCCATTTGATCTTATCCAAAATTCTCTGGGCAACGGGTTTGTCAAGGTCGGAAAGATCCTTGATGGATTTTGGTGTGAAATCGACGTGAAAAGGACTTACCACTTCAACCCGAGATGGGAGGCGGCTGTTTTTGCGGAAACAAGATGGTGTTTATCGACTTTTTCTAAGATACGTCGGCGAGCGACCGGACTCAAATGGAGGCTGGCGTCTGGGTCTCCCAATAATTCCAAGAGTTTTTGTTCGACCATTTCCGCCACAAAAGGCTTCATTTTTTGAACAGCCTGTGATTGAGCTTTTGTCATGGGTCACCCTTCACCAAAGATGAGTAAATTATACAGAAGGCTTATATTTTTTACCAGATGACCCTCAGCCGCGCGGATCCAATGAACCCTCATTCGGTCAAGCCGTACTTTGCCCGAACCTCGGCCACGTCCCTGGTCTGACCCTCTTCGCTGTCGGCTAGCCCTCATTCAATAGCTTCGCGAACGTAGATTTCATGCATCAAATCGTCCCAGGTGGCGTTGAGGGCAATAGGTCGATCAGTTTGTGAGCTTCTTCTTTTTTTATGGTCTTGGACATGGATGTTCCCCCCTATTTTCAAAAGATAGTTTAGCAGGAAGGCATAAGTGTATCAATTCAACTTAGAACGGATCTCCCGCAAAACTTTTGACGCTGATTTTCCGCGGACCTTGCCGGAAGCCATAGTTTCATAACGGCCGAGGGATTCCCTGGCCCACACTTTTTCATTTTTCGTGGCTTGGCTGCCCGAGACCACAAGTCGAGGGCGAAGATTGCCAGTGCCTGTTTCCGCAAAATTGACAACAGGCGTGCCTTCTTCAAGACTGTAAATGAGTTTTTCCGCTAATTGAGCTCGGGATTTGGTTGGGAGTTTTAAAGCTTCAGAAGCGATATTATTCTTAATTTTTGACATGATCGATGTCCTTTCAAAACGTAGTTTAGCAGGAAGCTATGGATGAATCAATTAAGGATGAAGCATTCATATATTCATCACGGAAAAAATCGACCCGATGGAGGAAACAATGAAACTCACACACGGCTTTTCCGCATGTAATTCAAGTCACCTTGCCAGTACAACTTACCTTTTAATTTCAACAGAGCTTTCACAGTCTCACCTTGACGGACTAGTCGCTCCAACGCGATCTGGACCACTTGGCGTTTAGATTTCGCTCCGGTGATCCGGATGGCCCGTTGGAACAGATCATCGTTCAAAACAACATTTGTGCGGGATATGATGACCCCCTCCCTTTCGATATACCCTTTATCATAAAGAGGTGTATTAGCTACAAGCGATTTTAAACCTAAAATAAAAATCAAGAAAAAGTTAAAGGTTTGAACACAGGAAGGAGTTTAACCACCCGCGCCTTCCCCCATTAATTTGTCGAGAAAGCTAGGAAAAGTGAGAACGCTGATTCCGTTGCAGAATCAGCACGTTCAAGACACGGGCCTCAGCTGGTGGCTTCGGCCCAGAAGGGGTTTGAAGGTTAAAAGGTTTGAAAGTACCAATTTCAGATAAACAAGAAATTGGTGCCCAAACCAGCCGCGCATGGGCGCCATGAATGTCACCCCCTACCGATGGATTGCTGAACACTTCAAAGAAGGTACTGGAAGGGGAGATCTACTGGAAAAGCTGTTGAATGGTTTGAACCGGCAAGAACAACGTTCTCGGTTGGGCCGCTAAGGGTATAAACCCATATTTATGGTAAAACTTAGCGGCTTCGGGATCTTTCGCGTCCACCAACACCGCGTACAACCCCACCTTGCCCGCCAAGAAAACCGCCCGGTGCAGGGCATCCAACAAAAGCTTTTCGCCTATCCCTTTATTTGAAAAATGACGATCGACCGCCAATTGGCCGATACGCATCGCCGGAACAGGGTATTTAGGCAGGTGCTTGAAACCGGTTTCGGGCATTTTTTCACGGGCGATCTCGGCCATGCTGACGGTGTAATAACCCGCCACAGCACTTTCCGCGCCCCGCGCCAACGCCACGAAGGTTTTGCCGACGTTTTTGGAGTGATTTTGTAGAGCATATTTTTGAAAATATTCGTTCAACGCGGGTACGCCGCAATCGAATGACGTGCGGTCAATACTTTTATCTAACGGCTGAAATTCAAGTTCCATAGGTAGGGCTTATTTAATTAAGCTTGGCGATAACGTTTGGCGGCGGCCACCAACGCTGGATTGGGTTTCGGAGGATGTTCCAGGGCGCGCATGAACGTATTCCATTCGCGATCCGACAGTTTGATCTGGTCGCGTTCAGTGATCTCATCTTGAGCCGCTTTGAGGGAATGAGAAAGGATAAAAGAGCTGACGCTGACCCCTAAAAGAACAGCCGCTTTTTCTAGTATTTTTTTGTCCTGGGGCCGGATCCTGATCTCAACCCGGTCTTCTTTGGACGGCGCGTGAGATGCCATGGTTTTCCTCCGATTTAAGCTTCAAAAAGAAGGTATCAAATTGTACGGACAATGTCCATACAAATGATCGTCAAGGGACAGCTCGCCGCTCAAAAGCGGTCCGCAGTCAACAGTTCGCAGTTGGCAACAACGCCTTTAAAAAAACCCAGCCCCTTTCCTCGAAAACCCCGGGCCAAGTGGCCCGCCTGGATCATCTCAAGTGAGCGAAAGGGACCCATACCGACCTTCCATAAGGCAGCCATAGGGGTCGGTATAGTACCGATCTCAATATTTTCCAATTTAAGGATCGGCACACTGGGGGATGGGTGGAGCGAAACAGTGGTCCTCACAAACTATATTCCCAAACCTCGTGGATGGATGAGGGCTGGAGAGGAAAGGGGCAAAAAAGGAAAGCTGTTCGTTTTGCCTTTGCTGGAGAAGTTTTTTCTTTTTCGGCCCTCTCTGGCTCTAGCCGCCATGAGGCAGGGGGGTCTTGAGAAGAACTTTTCTACATTGGTCCCGCTCCACCCATCCCCCAATG
>CAYXYA010000246.1:0-3787 GCA_964469185.1 uncultured bacterium
AACCTCCGGCAGGAGTGGAGAAAGGATCCCGTACATGTGACTGGGTGTCAGATCTTTTTGTTCGAGATCTTTCAAAAGCTCTGGGTAGGCCTTGGCCGATTGGAAGACAACTTTTTGCTCATGTCTGGAAAGCATGAGCCGCTTGGAAAGCGCACGGACTTGCTTGTCAGTCAAACGCGAAAGCATGGTTTGGAACCAGACCATCTTCTCGTCCTCAATGGCGATCTTATGCTCTCGAAAGAATTGGATGGATGCTCCGATTCGGGGCAATGTTTTTTTCGCGGCAGTGGACAGGCCTAGGGAAGGATGGACCTTAGGAAGAACACCTAACTCGTGCAGCCTCCACACTGCTTTTTCGGGATGAGGTTCCTTAAAGATCAAATGGAACTCGTTGCGAAGCCTCTCGCCCGATACCGTGTTCATGGAACGGCGTTTGAGAGAATCCAAAAGCCACTTCTGGGTTTGGGGTTCGATATGCTTTTGAAATCTCTGCTCGAACCGAACGGCCCGAAATACGCGTGTGGGGTCATCCACGAAACTTTGGGGATGCAGGGCCCGAATGCGGCCCTTCTTCAGGTCCTCTAACCCATTAAATGGGTCGAGCAATTGGAGAAAAAAATCGGGCGCCAACTTGAGCGCCATCGCGTTGAGGCTGAAATCACGCCGGAAAAGGTCCTGGGCAATGACGCTTTTCACGATCGAAGGAAGAGCCCCTGGTTTCGCGTAGCTTTCCGTGCGGGCGGTCGCCACATCGACCTTGCCGAACCTTGGGATGATCACGATGGACGTGCCGAAGTGGGTGAAAGCCTCGACTTTAGCATTGGTTTTCTGGGCCAAGGCCTTGGCAAAAGCTACCCCATCCCCCTCAATGGTAATATCGATATCCAACCCCGGCGAATTGAGGAACAGGTCGCGCACGAATCCGCCCACGGCGTAAGCGGTCTCGCCGCGTTCATTGGCCAGCTGGCCGATGAGTTTTAGGAGGTTTAGAGTTTTAGGAGGAATGTTGAACTTTTTCATTGATTCCAATTCTTAAATATTAAAGTGCTCACCAACAGCAAACGCGTTCTCAAAGTGTTGAACCCTGGGCCAACCCAGCCAATTCTTTTCCGGTCCTACCGCCACAATATCAAACCGGCAAGCCGCAAAATCAGATGGATACTGAGCTAGGTAAACCGCCGCGGCCGCCGAAACACGCCTGACTTTCAACGGCGAAACCGCCTCAAGCGGCGTTCCGTGAGAATCATCCTTGCGGGTCTTCACTTCCACGAAAACCAGGGTATCACCTTTTTTCACCACGAGATCTATCTCGCCTTGAGGGACCCGATAATTGTGCTCCAGTATCCGATAACCTCTGAGCCGAAAAAAAGCCGCGGCCCTTTTTTCGCCCTTTTGTCCTTTTTGATAACTGTTTAACCTGGGCTTGCCCATACCGACCTTCTCTCGCGGAATAACTGACGCAAAGTTTCCACTTCCCGTTCGGCCAATTGCCCCATGGCTGCGCGCTTGATCTGGAGCCCGGCCTGATTAAGTTCGCTTAAATTCTTCGCGGAACGAAGTTTGTCGCTCCAATATTGAAAAGGACCACCCGAAAATTTTTTCGCCAGGGTTTCCATGACAGGCGCGAAGGTCAAACGGTGTTCGGGACAGGCGCCGTGCTCCTCCAACGCCCTCACATGAACATCTGTTCCATATCCTTTATGTTCAGCGAACCCGTAAACCGGATACTTTTCGTGCATCTCTTCCATCAAGCGGTCGCGGGTGACTTTCGCGAGAATGGAGGCCGCCGCGATGCTGGAGGATAAGGCGTCGCCATGAATGAGAGGTTTCTGCGGGATCGTCGAAAGTTTGGGAAGTGGCATGGCGTCAGTCAGCAAAAAGTCAGGCCGGACATGAAGCGCCGCAACGGCTCTTTCCATCGCCAATTGGGCGGCCCGGTAGATGTTGATACGGTCGATCTCTTGAACGCTGGCCTGCCCCACGCCAAAACTCACGGCCGTTTCTTGTATCCGCAGGAAAAGCTCGTCCCTTTTAACAGCGGTCAGTTTTTTGGAGTCATTGACGCCGCGAAGGTCGCCGCCCGCGGGCAAGATCACCGCCGCCGCCACGACCGGCCCCGCCAAAGGTCCCCGGCCCGCCTCATCAATGCCGGCCACAGCTTTGAAACCTTTGAGGAACGCTTCTTTCTCATAGACCCAAAGGGTTTCCAACCGCTGATTTTCTTTTTCTTCCGACGCCGCGCGTTTCTCGAATTTTAAAATAAGTTTTTGCGCGCCAGTCCGCGAGTCCTCTTTTAAAGCCTGACGCAAAAATTCCAGGACTTTGGGGACAGAACCTTCCCGCAAAGCTTGCTCTTCGATTTCAGGTAGAGGGCGCAGGCTTGGCATCCGCTGTACCGCCTTCATGTGATTATTTGGTCTTTTGGGGGACCGGAGTGGGGATTGCGGTGGGCGTTGGCTTGACAGCTTCAGGCGAGGGCATGGGCGTCGGTTCCGTCACCAGCATGGTCACAGGGGCCGCTTCCGAGATGACCCGATCCACGGCCTTCAGGACAGACTTGAGCACGACAGGATAATCAGCCTTGTCCTTACCTTTGATCTTCAACATCACCGTCAGGGTCTTCATTTCAGACGCGGAGACCGTCCCAACTTCCCAGACCAAATTGTCGTCCTTCATTTTCCAATTGCCGGCTACCGCGCCGCCCGCATGCACCGACGTTTTGGCGTTTGGCGTTACCGTCACCGCCACGCCCGGCGTTGAGACAGCGGCGGTTGAAACAGCCGCGGCAGTCGGCGTAGGGACGATCGGAACCGATTGAGGAACAGGCGTTCCCTGGGGTTGGTAAGCCTCGAACCCCTTGGGGATCGGAAGCTCATAGTTCAAGAAGGGGGAAGTTTTGGGACTTTGGTTCACGAAGGTGTAAGTGATCGACCAAT
This sequence comes from uncultured bacterium, assembly GCA_964469185.1. Taxonomy (GTDB): domain Bacteria; phylum Oederibacteriota; class Muellerivitia; order Muellerivitales; family Muellerivitaceae; genus CAYXYA01. The sequence continues at coordinate 2,937 of CAYXYA010000246.1, forward strand.
AGGGTTTGGACCTCTCCGGCTTCTGGGTCACCTCGCCCTTGAAAAGAAAATCAAATTTCGAGAGCTGGCCGTTGGCCTGGAATTTCAAGATGGTCGCGTTTTGACCCACGATGAAGCCCATATCTTTGTAAAAAGCGACCGCGTTCAGCGAGGGTTTGGTATCGGGCTTGGGGTTAGAAATCCATCGGGTGCCATCGTAGTAAGCGATGGTCCCGTCCTGGCCCACAAGCCAGCCGTCGCTGTCGTCTTTCATATAAACACCGTAGAGGTCGAACCCTGAGAAGGCGCTTCCCATTTTATTCCAGGTCGTTCCGTTGAAGCTGACGATGGTCCCATAAGCGCCGACCGCCCAGGCCTGAACGTCGCTGATGACCGAAAGCGAGGTCAATTTCTCGGTCGTGGGACTGAAAACGCTCTGCCATTTTTCGCCGTCATATTTCAGGATGATCCCTCGGTCGCAAACCCCCCACCCGCTGTTTTGACCGGACAACCCGATGCTATAAATGTCGTTGAGCACGGTAGCCGGTCCCGCTCCCGGCGCGGACGTCGCCGCGACACTTGCCCAAGAAATGCCGTTGAAAGTCAGCAGTGTGCCGTTGGACCCTGAGACCCAAATTTTTCGGGACTTGGTCACCACAACGCTGTAAAGCAATTCGGTGCTCGTGGAAGTCTCAAGGTTCCAATTGCCGTTGTGATAATGAAGGATCGTACCGTGGGTCCCGACGAACCAGCCCTCATTCTCATCGAGGAACGCGACACCCATGAAATTCTCGTTGGTCGCCAGCGCCGGTTGGACCCGGGCCCAGGTTTGACCGTCATATTGAAGGATCAAGCCGTTATTCCCGCAGGCC
>CAYXYA010000247.1:0-3767 GCA_964469185.1 uncultured bacterium
GACGGTAAGCGGCGGAAGCGTTTGTGAATGAATGAACAACGGAGGTCGCGGTCATGGAAAAAGAACTAAATGAGTGTTCCATCCTTGTCGTGGACGATGACCCGGGAGACCGGCTTTTGATCGATAAAGCCATGAAAGAAAACGGAGTGAAGAATCGGATCGAATTTTTACAGGATGGGCAGGAACTGATCGACCATTTGATGGAATGTTTGAAACCGCCCGTCCGCGAGGGCGAGCGGGTGTTGCCTGACCTGATCCTCTTGGATCTCAACATGCCCCGTCTGGACGGCCATGAAGCGCTGAAGCTCGTCAAGCGGCACGCTTCGTTGAAAGAGATCCCTGTCCTCATCCTCACCAATTCCAGGAGTATGGAGGACATCCTTGACAGCTACAAAGAGGGCGCGAATACCTTCCTGACAAAACCTTTCGATTATCAAGGGCTCGTGCGGTTGATGGGGTTGTTGAAAAATTATTGGCTCGATACCGCGAAGCTGCCTTGCGTTAGGTGAGGCGGTCATGGCTATGACCATTAGGCTGCTGAATTACTGCAGGATTACTGCAGGAAGCTGCAGCACATGCTGCAGTAACCTTCTAAAACCCTTTAAATACAATGGTTTCATTACTGCAGGATTTACTGCAGCATAAAACAGCTACTGCAGGATCCTGCAGTAAGGGGGAAGGTCTTTCCAGGATTCTGTCCCCCTTAGTAAAAGGGGGATTGAGGGGGATTTGATTTTGAAGTTGTCATCGAACAGCAAATCCCCCCTACCCCCCTTTTTCAAAGGGGGAGGAGCGCTTCTTCTTGTTGTAGATGAGTTAAGTCATTCCCTTGATTGGCACAACCAAAGCTTGTCACTCGACTTGTGGTCTCGTGACAGGTGCTCTTCTTTCTTTTTTGTCCGTTTCAGCGCTATAGGAAGTGACTGCGTTGCGTCCTTTTTCTTTGGAGACATAGAGAGCTTTATCGGCGGCAGATTGGAGTTGTGAGACGGTTTCCGCGTCCTGGGGATAGGTCGCCACTCCCACACTGATGGACGCGTGGACGGCGATATCCTTGCTGATGCTCAGTTCCATGTCCTCGACCGTTTTGCGGAGTTTTTCCGCGTACACCAGAGCGCCAGCCCTGTCGGTGCGGGGTAGGACGATCTCGAACTCGTCGCCTCCGAAGCGGGCCGGCAAGTCCATCTCCCGCGAGACGTTCCGGATGATCTGGGCGACGGCGATCAACAATTGGTTCCCCACCGGATGGCCGTGGCGGTCGTTGATGCCCTTGAATTTGTCCACGTCGAACATGACGAAACTGACCGGGAACTTATCCGTTTTCGCGCGCGCCAACAGGCTGGTCAATTCGGCCTCGATATAACTATGGACGTAAAGCCCCGTTAGACGGTCATGGATGACCAACCCGTAAAGCCTGGCGTTCTCCAGGAAGTTCGCGATCTGGTTGGCCAGCGCCTGGAAATAATCCATGTTCGAGACCAACTGGAAATTCTCGCTGTCGATGTTGTAGAGGGCGACGGCGCCTTTAAGCATCCCTTTTTTATAGAGCATGGGGACGGCGGCGGTGAAATCAGGCTTGCCCCAGAGAGCCGCCTCGTTGCCGCATTCCTTCGCCGCCTGCGCGTATTCCTCGTCGGAAAAGATGAGGAACTGCTGTTCCCGGATGATCCTTCCAAAAACCCCCTCGCCCGCGCCGAATCGCAGGCCGATCACCCCGGTACTTTGCCAGGAAGTCCTCGTCACGACCAATTTCTGGTCCGACTCGTCCAAAAGAGCGATGACGATCTCCGCGTTCGGATCGATGGATTTGAACGTTTTCGGGGTGTGGTCCAGTATCTTTTCGGCGCTGACAAATCCGCTGAAGATACGCGTGTTGTCGTAAAGCGCGTGCAGGAGGTTCACCTTGGTCTTGATGTTGTGGGCCATGTTGTTGAAGACGCCGGAGATGTGGCCGATTTCGTCCTTCTCCCTCGCCGTGATGGGGTGGTCAAAGTCCAACTGGGAGGCCATGGACATGCCGTTCACCAGCACGCGAAGGGAGTCCTGCATGCGGTCCGAAAGGTCCTTGGCCATGCGAAAAAAGGATAAGAGGGCCAGAGTTGAAAAACCGGCCGTCAGGAAGAGGGAAACGCTCGGGTGTTCGCTGAGATGGAACTTGGCGTTCTGGACCAGATACTGGACCCCGCCCAAGACGGCTGCCAGAAAAGGGGCTGGAAGCAGAAAGGCAACGACGAAGGCGATGACCTGCTTTTGAAAGAAATCGACCGACCACCTTAAGCGATGGTCCATCCAGCGGACCACAAAAGGGATGACGCACAGGTTCCATAGCCACACAAAGAGCAAAAGGGCGTAGGCGTAGTTCAAGACCGGCGAACCGGACCAACCGTGGGGCCCGAATTGGATCAACATCACGGCGATGGTCAAGACCAAGGCGGCGGAACAAAGCCGCAGGCAGATACGCAGGACTTTCCAGCGCTTCCGGGGAGAGAAGCGGGTCATCAAGGTTCTTATCCATTTCCTAAGGTCATTTTGCATAGTCGTTCTCCATGGGTTGATGTCGTTCTTTCATCATTGGATCTTGTTCACCTTTCGAAGCGCGATATGGACCCGCGCGAGGAATTCACGCTGATTGAAGGGTTTGGCCAGATAATCGTCGGCGCCCGCCTCCAAGCCATCCACGATGTCCTGGGAATTTCCCAGCGCCGTGATGATGAAAACGATGGTGTCGGGATGAGCTTTTTTGACGTCGCGGCAGATGTCCAGGCCGAAGTCGTCCGGAAGTCCCAGGTCCAGGACCAGCAAGTCCGGCGGAGCCTTTTCGATCTTGTCGCGTCCTTCCTCCCCGCTACCGGCCGTTTCCACGGCGAAATTCTCCGACGCTAGGATGTCGCGGGTGAGGGTCCGAAGCGCCGGATTGTCCTCAATGATGAGCGAGTGAAGCATATTCAGCCTCCTTGTTTTCTTTGATCCCTGATGATCTCCTTGGCAGTTTCACCGTGAAGGTACTGCCTTTACCGGGTTCGCTTTTCACCATCACGGACCCTCCCATCGCCTCCGCCAGACCCTTGGTGATCGCGAGCCCCAATCCGGTTCCCTGTACCACCGGAAATGACTTCGGCTGGCGCACCCGGAAGAACTTATCGAAGATCATGATCTGATTCTCGGACGCGATCCCAACGCCTGTATCGGCCACTTGGAGCGTGACGAAACCGTCCCTTTTGGCCAGATCGACGGCGACACTCCCCTCCACCGTGTATTTCATGGCGTTAGAGACCAGATTGGTCAGGATCTGCCGGAACATGGTGACGTCCGTCACGAGCGACAACGAGGGTTGTTCGTTCACCAAGGTCAACTCGACGCCCTTTTTCTCGGCTTGGGGTTTATAGAGGTTCACGACTTCGCGGGCCAGGGCCAGGGCATCCATCGTTTCGTAATAGGGCTCGGCCTTGCCCGCCTCGATACGGGCCGTGGTCAGGAGATTGTTGATGAAATTGGTCAGTTGGATGGTGCTGTTGGAGATCATGAGGAGATACTCGGCTTGCTTGCTGGTGATGGAACCGGCTTTCTTTTCCTGCAGGTATTCCAACGCGCTTTTAATGGCGTGCAGGGGAGTGCCGAAATCATGGGTGACCCCCGCGACGAAATCCCTCTTGGCCGCTTCCAATTCCTTCAACTGGACCACCATGGTGTTGAAGGCGCGGGCAAGGTCGCCGATATCATCGGAGCGGTCGACGTCCACGAGTTTGTCCAATTTTCCGGACCGGACC
>CAYXYA010000248.1:0-3766 GCA_964469185.1 uncultured bacterium
ATCGTCTCCCCGGGTGTTCCCTTCGACCATCCGGTACTGGTCAAGGCGCGCGAGAAGAATGTGCCGGTCATCGGTGAGATGGAACTGGCTTTCGGTTATTGCAACGCGCCGATGGCGGCCATTACCGGAACCAACGGCAAGACGACCACGACCACCCTGGTGACAGCCATGCTCAACGCGTCGGGTAAAAAGGCGGTCGCCTGCGGGAATATCGGCAAGGCTTTCGCCGAGACGGTGTTCGAACTGACCACCGAGGATTGGGCGGTGCTGGAGGTGTCCAGCTTCCAGTTGGAGACCATCGAGGAGTTCCGTCCCCAGGTGGCGGCCATCTTGAACGTGACACCGGACCATTTGGACCGGTACGAAGACATGCAGACTTACGTGGTAACCAAGGGGAAGATCTTTGAGAACCAGAAGCCGGACGACGCGGTCCTGCTCAATGTGAGCGACAAATACACCCCTATTTACAGCAGTTTGGTGAAGAGCCGCCTCTATTGCTTCGGCTTCGCGGAGGCCGTCCGGGGCGACAAGAAACCGGGCTGTTACATAGAAGGAAAGACCATCGAGCTTCTGGGGCGTCCCTTGATGGGGACCTCGGAACTGCGCATCCCGGGGCCGCACAATCTGGAGAACGCCTGCGCGGCGGCCTTGATGGCCTCCCTCGCGGGAGTAGCGGACGAGGTGATCGCCAAGACCTTGCGCGAATTCAAGGGTGTGGAGCACCGCCTGGAACCGGCGGGCGAGATCGACGGTGTGAGATTCGTGAATGACTCGAAGGGGACCAATGTGGACTCTGTCGTGAAGGCGCTGGAAAGCTTCAATCGTCCCATCGTGCTGATGCTCGGCGGGAGGGACAAGGCGGGGGACTTCACCAAGCTCTCCGCGCTCGTGAAGGAAAAGGTGAGCCGCATCGTGGCTTTCGGGGAATGCAAACAAAAGGTGCTCCAGCAGTTGTCGCCCTACGCCACGGTGGTGGAGGCTGGTTCGCTGGAAGAAGCGGTCGGCGGGGCTTTTGCCGCCAGTGAAAAAGGGGGAGTGGTCCTCTTCTCCCCGGGTTGCGCCAGCTTCGATATGTTCCAGAACTATGAGGACAGGGGCCGCCAGTTCAAGGCGGTCGTGCAGGGTTTGGCCGCTCAAAAGGCGGGACAAAAAGTAAAGGCTTGAGAAGAAGGGCTGGATTTTAGGAAAGGACGCTTTCATTTTTACGCTCGGATTCTGAGAACAACACCTACAACGCTTATCTACACCTCCGACGCATACTCTCGGAATCCGAACGAAGAGATGAAGGCAGCCTGAAATAGGGGCCGCGCATACTTAAGTGAGGGTTCATGAGTTTTAAAAACGAAAAACTGGGATCGCCGGACTTTCTTTTGTTCCTGTTGACGATCATTTTGATCGTCTCCGGCCTCATCATGATCTATAGCGCCTCGGCCATCCTGGCCCATGACCGCTACGGCAGTTCCTATTACTTCATCCTCCGCCAGCTCCTTTGGGTGGGGGTGGGCTGCGCGGGCATGTGGTTCGCGATGCGGGTGGATCTGGAATCTTTGAGGGCGCTGGCCATCCCCGGCCTCTTCGTGGGCATCTTCCTCATGGCGCTGGTCTGTGTTCCGGGTATCGGCCGGACGGTCGGCGGGGCGCAGAGATGGTTCCGCCTGGGACCCTTTTCTTTCCAACCCTCCGAGGTCCTGAAGCTGGCCCTGGTCTTCTACCTGGCGGATTCGCTGGACCGCCGCCGCAAACTCCTGACGAACTTGCAGGCGCTGGTGCCTTACGCTGTCATCACCGTCATTTGGGCGCTTTTACTTCAAAAACAACATGATCTGGGCACTTTGGTACTCCTGGGTTTGGTCACGGTCCTTCTCCTCATATTAGCGGGAATGCCCCTGACTTTCGGGCTCATCCCTCTTTCGGTCTCCGTCCCGGTGATCATCTACCTGGTGGAATCGGCCAGCTACCGCATGAAACGTATCTCGGCCTTCCTTAATCCCTGGGACGACCCTCAGGGAGCCGGATTCCAACTCATCCAAAGCCTCATCGCGGTGGGTAACGGCGGACCCCTGGGCGTCGGTCTTTCCAACAGTTCTCAAAAACTCTTCTACTTACCGGCCCCCCACACGGACTTCATCTTCGCCATCATCGCCGAGGAGTTGGGGTTGGCGGGCGCGGGAGCCCTGGTCTTCATCTTCGGGGTCTTCGTTCTGCGGGGTTTCAAGATCGCGGGAGCGGTCAGCCAGAAGGAAGGCGGCACCTTCCAATCGCTGTTGGCCTCCGGCATCACCGCCCTGATCGGATTCCAGGCCCTGATGAACCTGGGCGTGGTCACGGGACTCCTGCCGACCAAGGGTATTCCCTTGCCCCTCATTTCTTACGGCGGCTCCTCCATGGTGTTCACGCTCTTTTCCATCGGGATCCTTTTCAATATCTCCCGTGGCGTGCATTTATCCTCGTCGTTCGGCAGGGCGCCGTCGGCGATCTTAGAGAGGGCGTAACGTGGGTTCGAAAAAGAAAGTGATAATTACGGGCGGAGGGACGGGGGGCCATGTGTTCCCGGGTATCGCGGTCGCGCGGGAGCTCTTGAAACACCCGGGGGTCGAGGTGCTTTACGTGGGCAAACAGAACGGACCTGAGGCCAAGTGGGTATCGGCGGCGGGATTGACCTTCCAGGGTATCAGGGCCAGCGGGTTCCCCCGCTCCTTGTCCCCGCGTCTGGCGACCTTCTGGTTCGACCTAGGGGCGGGACTCGTTACGGCCGGGCGCATCCTGGGCGGCTTCAAACCCTCGGTGGTCTTTTCCACCGGCGGGTACGTGTCGGTGCCGGTTTCCTTGATGGCGGCATTGCGGGGAGTGCCGGTGGCCCTGCTGGAGCCTAACGTGGCGCCGGGTTTGGCGGCGAGGCTCCTGGCTTTGTTCTCGAAAAAGATCTTTGTGGGATTCGAAAAAACTTTGAAAAGCTTTTCGAAAGGAAGAACGCTATGGACGGGAATTCCGGTGCGGGAAGAGATATTGACGGCGGACAAGAAGGAGTCCCGGAAGGCTTTCGGGTTGAATCAAAATACGATGACCATCCTGATGATGGGGGGGAGTCAGGGCGCGAGAGCGCTGAACCAGTACATGACCGAAGTGATCGAGTTCCTGGGCCAGGGGGAACAACAGGTCCAGGTCCTCATGATGACGGGCTGGGACGACTATCAGACGGTCGTGGACCGCATGGACAAATGCCCCCTCAAAGTGGTTTTGAGGCCTTTTTTCAGCAATATTCACGAGGCCTACGCCGCGGCGGACCTGGTGGTAGCGCGGTCGGGCGCGATGACCTGCGCCGAGCTCCTAAGCCGGGGATTGCCGGCAGTTTTTATTCCGTATCCGCACGCTTCCGGACATCAGGAGATGAACGCGAGGGTGTTGGAGAAGGCTGGATCGGCAGTCGTGATTACCGAAAAGGAACTCGCGGACGAAAAGCTGACCCAGATACTGATCGCCCTGCTCGCGGACGAAAGCAAACTCAAAGCGATGGGGGAAAAGGCGAGCGGGCTGGCGCGGCCTGACGCGGCGCATGACATCGCGAAACAACTTTTGGGATTGGCGGCTTAAATGAAAAAGAAAAGCGTTCAACCATTCGGCTCCGTCAAGCGGATCCACTTCATCGGCATCGGCGGCGCCGGCATGAGCGGCATCGCGGCGGTACTGCTGAGCCTGCGCTACCAGGTGACGGGTTCGGACCTGAAAAAGACCGACGTGACCGAACGCCTCACGCGGATGGGCGGCA
>CAYXYA010000249.1:0-3756 GCA_964469185.1 uncultured bacterium
TCACCCGTATGGCTGATGATCCTTCCGCCGTGTTTCAAAATGTTCGTCTTTAATATCTCGTCGTGCCGCTCATGCATCCTCAGGAACGCATCTTTATGCTTCTCCAACAGGCGTGTCGAACCCTCAATATCAGTGAACATAAAGACGGGCATGATGATCCTTCACGGGAAAATTCCAGTCGCAAATGCATTATAAGTCGGGGTTTTTCCGAGGACTCTAATTTCTTCCTCTTATCCAATGTGCCGTCCCGAGCTCAAAAATGCACGAATTTCAGCGCCTCAAGGGGCTTGGAAAACGCTAAAACGAACAGGGATATTTTAAAAATTTGATTTAGAATGTGGAAAGATCATCAAAGGAGCCGTATCAAATGGCAAAAGCGCCCGACGAAAACAAACAACTATTGAACATCCTGAAAAGCGTGGATTTTTTTGAAAAACTGAAGATCGGACAATTGGAAGAACTCATCCGAAAGATCAAAACATTATCCGTTCCAAAGGGGAAAACCATCATCAAGGAAGGCGACACCGGTAACGCCTTTTACATGATCGCGAAGGGCCGTGTTTCCGTCTGGCACAAAAAGACATTATTCAAAAAAGATATTTTCCTGACCTACCAGGGACCCGGCGAGTTTTTTGGAGAAATGGCTCTCGTTACCAATCATGCTAGGTCCGCGACCGTCATCGCCGAACAACCCTGTGAGTTTTATGTTCTTTATAGCGATGACTTCAAAAAAATATTGATGAACAATGCCGGCATTTCCGAAACGATAGAGTCCGCGTTGAGAAGACGACTGCAGAGATCGGCCAAAAGGCAGAGCGGGAGCATATAGTTTTTAAATTCCCCTTTGATCCCTCAACAAACTCCCGCCTTTGTAGAGCAAATAAACCGCGACTATTTGGACAATGTGATAAATATCGTTGTGATTGATGTTGGCGCCAATGGTCAATGAACTTTGTTGGATCGCCGCCGCGGTAAAAGACACTATTATTCCCGAAACCATCCAACCGGACTCTCGGCCTCTACCTTTTAAAAAAGAAAAACCGTAGACAACCAACAGTAGCATCATCGCTGAGCCATAATCATAGACCGCGAATCGAAACTCATCGTGGGAAGAAACCCAAAAAATAAAAAGCACCCACTTCACTGCGCAGATCATGAAAAGAACTTTTCTCGAAAAACCACGACACATGGAAAAACTCAAGGTGCATAACATAAGAAAGCTAATGGTTCCCATTCCATACAGGGTAACTTTCCAAAGGAGAGGAGCCGCGCTCCCTAAAAATTCTTGGAACCCATGGTAGGCACCACCCAAAAATGACGTTACCGCCAAGATACCTAGGGTAGCTCCCCAAAGCTTGATAGATGTCTGCTTTTCCCTGCTGCCCTGTCTCCAAAGCAAAACAGACAGATAAAGGGAAATAAATCCTAATAAATAATCGGTCAATAGGGTCATCGGTTCGGTTGGGGTCATAGGTATTCCATTTGATCTTGATCCATCACCATCCTCCGCTCGCGCCGCCGCCACCCGAAGAACCGCCTCCGAAACTCCCGCCTCCGCCTCCTCCCCCAAATCCGCCACTACTGAATCCGCCAGAACTACTGTCATGCCAATCTCCCTGGCTCCACTTCGCGGGTCTTATACCATGCTTGAGTTGTTTCCAGGACGAACGCCAACCCCAGACAAAAACGAAAATCGCCAAGGCAAAACAATAAAATATCAAACCAGGAGAAGGCGGCAAATCGTATGAGTGGTTACCAGAGCTGCCACTCGTATACCAGGTCCCACCCTGCGCGAACGCGATAGCCATGATCAATGGAATTCCCGCAAACCCCAGCCCAAACAAGACTGAAGGCCCCACCTTGTTGACGATTCCATTCGCAAGAAACCAACAACCGATAAATATGAATATAGAAAAAAATAAACCCATAAATAAATAAAAGTGCTTGTCGAACCAATCCCCCTGCTCTCCCGACTGCGAAGCAACAACTCCGGGTTCCTCTTGGAGAACGCCAACGATACGCTTGACACCGCTTAAAATTCCCGCCGAATAGTCACCGGTTTTGAAAGCAGGTTTGAAATTTTCCCGGATTATCTGGCCCGCGAGACCGTCCGGCAAAATGCCTTCCAACCCGTACCCCACCTCGATTCGTATCTTTCGTTCTGTTGGGCACACCAAGATCAGTACACCGTTATCTTTGCCCTTCTTCCCAATCCCCCACTTCTTGAACAACTGGCTGGCGTAATCTTCAACGGTCATGCCTTCCAAGGAATCAACCGTCACAACGGCAATCTCATCCGTGGTTTTTTCGTTCAGGTCTACACAAATGGCGGTGAGTTTTGCTTGAGCGTTTTCATCTAACCGATGGGAAAAATCGCTGACATAACCAAGGGGCTTTTCCGGAATGGCAGAACAAATAGAGGAAATAAAAAAAGAAAGGAAGGAAAATAGTAAAAAATGGTTTCGATTGATCAAGGGATCGGCCCTTTTGCTTAAAGTTTAAGACCAGATGTAAGATCTAGTTTGAGTTTACCATCCTCGCCGGAGAAACTTTGAGTTTATATGGACTACCGCGAATGGCGTTTAAAGAAGTCCCAGATCACATCCGTAGCGTCCAACTGATGACTCACCTTGCCAACCGCCCACTCCCCCGCGTATCGCAATCCGTTCGGCCAGGTATGGCCGCCGCCATGGATGACATAGAGCGAAACATCTTTATGGTTCTTGGAAGACAGATAGGAAATCTTCTCTACGCGGGTCGGATCTTTGGGGTCTTTAACCGGCAAAACTTCGGACACAGGAGCGTTTTTACAACCATCCAGTTTGGCCCAAATACGAGCCGCTTCCGAAACCGGGATCACCTCACCCCTCTTGCGTCGAAAGAAATGAACCTGGCCGCCATTGAAAGGCACTAATGGGTCTTTATCCCCATTGATGAACAGCATGGAAACCGGGAATTTAGGCGTGCAGGACGCCGGTAAATTCGATGGCATCGAGCCAGCAACCGGCGCCGCGGCCGCTATCTTGTTCGACAGCTCGCAGGCCAACCGAGTCGAGAAAATACCCCCATTGGAAATCCCGGTCACATAAACATATTGCGGGTTCGCTTTGAAATTGGCGACGAAATGGTCGATAAGCGCCGAAATGAAGCCAACATCATCGATGTTTTCCCTGAAGGCTTTGCTTTCAGGAACATTCCTTCCGTCGTTCCAGTTTTTATCTATCCCTGCCGGGTAAACCACGATAGTGCCATCTCGGTCAGCCAATTCGTTGAAACGGTTGAAGGTTAGCTTTTCCATACTTTCAGGGTTACCCGAACCCCCGTGCAGAACCAACACCAAAGGAAGTAGGTTGAGGTCCCTTGAATAGCTGGGAATGTAATAAAGAAAAGTTCGTTTCAGTCCGCCAACGGCGATGGACCCCGACTGGGTCTTGGCGGACAATTGAACGTCTTTAGCCAAAACAGAATGTGCCATTATCGAAACAATGAAGAAGAATGAAAATCTTTTGAAATAACACTTCATCAGCTAACCCCTGTAACGAGTCAAATGTTTGTTCTGAGGTAAGTTTCGTATCTTGGTCCAGTATTCTTCACGAGCATCTTCATCAATATTCACAAGCCCGCCATATAACTTATCGCAGCCATCTTTTCTCGGTCCCGACACCCAATAGTGTTCTCCGGTTTCAGAATCGAAACAATTACATTTATAGCCACTTTTTGTCTTCTTCAGCTTTCTGCCCTGGTAATTGTAAGTTC
>CAYXYA010000250.1:0-3752 GCA_964469185.1 uncultured bacterium
GCGACAGGGCGCTTTTGGACAAGTTGATCCAGCGTATCAAGACCAAGATCCCGCACTCCTCCATTCGCTCCACCTTTATCGTGGGCTTCCCGGGAGAGACGGATGAGGAGTTCAACGAGCTCCTCGATTTCTTGAAAAAGTCAGAATTGGATTATGTCGGATTTTTCGCTTACTCCCAGGAAGAGAACACGCCCGCGGGTGTGATGGCCGATCAAGTGCCCGAAAAGGTGAAGCAGGCCCGTTTGGCGGAAGCCTATAGGATACAGCAAGAGATCGCCGAGAAGTCCCATCAACGATGGGTGGGGCAGACCCTGATGGCGGTGGTCGAGTCCGTTGAAAAGGGCGAGGTGCAGGGACGAACGCAATACCAGGCTCCGGAAGTGGATGGAGTGGTTTTGATCGAGGGTCTCTCTTCTCCCATAGCGGGCCAATGGGTGAAAGTAAAGATCACCCACGCGATGCAGCAGGACTTGGTGGGAAAAGCCGTATCCAAAGGTTCGTGAATCATGGCGGCGAAAAACAAGAAAATATCCCGTTGGAACATCGCCAACCTCATGACCTTTTCCCGCATCGCAGTGACTCCGTTCTTTCTCATCTTTATCTTTCGTCATGAGCTTTGGGCGACTTGGACGGCGGCGCTGCTTTTCGCCTGGGGCGCCATCAGCGATTATTTGGACGGCTATTTCGCGCGCAAGTACGGCCTGAAGTCTGATTTCGGGGCATTGATGGACCCCTTGGCGGATAAGATCCTCATGCTCTCCGTTTTTGTCTCGTTCGTTCAATTGGACCTAGTGCCGTCCTGGATGGTGGTCCTGATCGCGGCGAGGGAGTTCCTCATCACGGGTTTGCGCCAGACGGCCCAAAGCCGGAACATCATCATCGCCGCCAGTCGCGGCGGAAAACACAAAACTGTTTCTCAGATCCTGGCGGCTTCGGTCATCCTGGCGATCCTGTGTGCCAGGGGAACAGTGGCGGTTTATCAGGGGAACTGGGATGTTTTCATCTCCGGCCTGGGCGCCTGGGGACCGGGACTCAACGCTTTCATCCAATATGGACCCTATTGGCTGATGCTTTACGCGACGTTCATGTCGGTGTTCTCAGGGGTCGATTACTTGATCCGTAACCGCCATGTTTGGCACGGGGAACAAAATGAAAAACATTAATTTTTTGATCGCGACTTTTTTCGGGATCGGGAAGATCCCTTTCGCGCCGGGAACCTGGGCCTCACTGGCGGCGGTGCCCTGTTTTTGGCCACTTCTCGACAAGCCTTTGGTCCATGGCGCCGTTTTGGTCGCGGTTTATTTCCTGGGTGTTTATTGCTCGGGCCAATATGAAAAACAGATCCATGAGAAGGACCCTTCCAGCGCGGTGATCGATGAGGTGTTGGGAATGGGCGTTGCGATGTTCAGTATCCCCGTGATGGTGGGTGTCCCGCGGTGGCCTTTCGTGGTGATGGCGGTCGTGCTGTTCCGTCTTTTTGATATTTGGAAACCCTATCCCATCGGCAAGCTGGAAAAGCTGCCCGCCGGATGGGGCATTATGAGCGACGACCTTTTGGCGGGCATCTACGCTAATGTTTGGATCCAGATCGGGATCTACATTGTCAACGCCCTGCGGTAAACAACGGATAAGACTTTGTAACAAGGATGAACGCAGATTAACGCGGATAAAGACGTACCTTTTAATCGAATAACATTCATGCTTTCCATGCTTGGGTGAATGCTAATGACGAAGTTCTGAAAAAATATTATTCATCTGCGTTTATCTGCGTTTATCACTGTTTCAAAGATTTTGTTAATGTTTCTGAATTGATCTTGGGGGTGTTGATTTGAACGCTGAAGTGGTCGCTATCGGCACTGAACTTCTTTTAGGTCAGAACGTGGATACGAATTCCTCCTGGATCGCCCAGCAATTGGCTTTCCTGGGGCTGGATGTTTACGCCTTCCAGCAAGTGGGGGACAACGAAAAGAGGATCGAGACGGCCCTGAAGCTGGCCTGCGAAAGAAGCCAGGTGGTCATCACGACAGGAGGATTGGGCCCGACGGTGGATGACGTGACCCGCAAGGTCGCCGCTCACCTTTCCCAAAAGACCCTGGTTTATCATGAGGATATCGCGAAGGAGATCGAGGCCAGGTTCACGCGGGCGGGACGGCCTTTCGCCAAGGTGAACTTGAACCAGGCTTTCATCCCGCAAGGCGCTGTCGTCATTCCCAATCCGGTCGGGACAGCTCCGGGATTCATCGTGAAGGTATCCAAATCGCATTTGATCTCTCTGCCGGGTGTTCCGGGCGAGATGAAGGCGATGTTCGAGGCGACGGTCAAGCCCTTCCTGAAGAATCTCTCGCCCGCGAGTCATATCATCAAGTCCCGGGTCTATCGGACGACGGGTATCGACGAGTCGCGGTTGAACGAGGTCATCGCCGATCTTTTCGAGCAATCGACCAATCCGACCATCGGGGTCCTGGCCCACTGGGAAGGCGTGGACATTCGCTTGACAGCGAAGTCGGCTACTGAGGCCGAAGCCGACAAGTTGATCGACGCGTTGGGCAAGACTTTGACGACCCGCCTGCCGAACTTCATCTACGGTTGGGACCAGGACAAGATCGAAACGATCGTGGGGCGCATGCTGACCACCAGGCGAATGACGGTCGCCACGGCGGAATCCTGCACGGGCGGGCTCATCAGCCACCGCATCACCCAGGTGCCGGGAAGTTCGGTCTATTATTTAAGGGGCTATGTGGTGTACAGCAATGAGGCGAAGGCCGAGATGTTGGGTGTCGACCCGAAGTTGATCCAAGAAAAGGGCGCGGTCAGCCCGGAGGTGGCGGAAGCGCTGGCGCTCCAGGCGCGCTTGGCGAGCAAAGCGGACGTAGCTATTTCCACGACAGGCATCGCGGGACCTACTGGGGGCTCGGCTGAGAAACCCGTGGGGCTTGTTTATGTGGGTCTTTCCGATGACCAATCGACCCAGTCTTTCAAGTTCCAACTCGTGGGAAACCGGGAGAATGTGAAGTCGCGTGCCAGTCAGGCCGCTTTGGAATTGCTTCGTCGTTTTTGTCTGCAGCTACCTTTCAGGGATTGAGGTCCACACCACTTGCGACTTTTTACCGCAGTTCCGTTGAATTTCAACGTTCAAGATTCGATCGCTAAAATACTGAAGGATATCCCCTTGGCGCCGGGGTTGGTGAAGTGGGTGGTGCCTTCACAGGCCCACTTGACCCTCCGCTTTTTGGATGAACAGGAGGACAACCGTTTGCCTGAGATCGTTCAATGCCTCAAAGAGGTCGCGACGGGACTGGCTCCTTTTGAAGTCCATATGGGAGGGTCAGGCGCTTTTCCAAGTTTGAAAAAGCCGCGAGTTTTATTCATCCCGGTGACGCAAGGGGCCGAGGCCTTGGCGGCATTGAACGCTCGTATTACGGAGAGCTTGGGGAAGGTCGATATACCGCCGGCTGAAAAAGAGTTCCACGCCCACGTGACATTGGGACGGGTGAAAACCTTTAAGGATTCAGAAGAAATCGCCCGCCAGATACAAGCTGTCTGTCCGGAAAACCTAGGCAAGATCATCGCGGATCATTTCGCCCTTTTTCGAAGTGAGTTGACCACTAAGGGACCGGTTTATACTGTTCTGGAAAAGTTCAAGTTTTAGGGTCCATCGTTCGATCGGTTGAAAAGTTTGTGGTGTTTAAAAAAGGAGAGCGAAATGGGAAAGTTCTTTAAAGTTTTTTTGGTGTTGGTTTTGTCGATCGGGA
>CAYXYA010000251.1:0-2247 GCA_964469185.1 uncultured bacterium
TAAGGGACCCACTGGGGGATAGGTGTAGCGGGATCAAGGTAGAAAAGTTCTTCTCAAGACCCCCCTGGTTCATGGCGGCTAGAGCCAGAGAGGGCCTAAAAGAAAACGCTTCTCTTAGAAACAAATCATTTCGGCGGTTGGGGATAGAGCATTTGGCGGTAGCGTTCCAATTCTTTTTGCCGGGTAGTTTCATCCCACTTTAAAAGGCCGGCCATTAATCGGGACGCTTTTTCGGAAGCCTCTCCCCAGCGTTGGAGGCTGTAGCCGATCTCGAGGCGCCGGAGAAGGACGTCCTCCAGATGGACCGCTTTTTCCTCCTGAACGGCGAAGATGACCTGGGCGGATAACTCGGGTCTGACGAGATGAAGCGGTTCCCTTAGGCTCGGGTCTTTCGACAACAGGCTTAAAACGGCTTCACCTCTTTGACCGTAAAGGTGGGCAATATGCGCGGCTTGAGATTGGTTGATGGCATACTTCGAGATCCATTGGGGAATGACCTCGTTCGAGAACGACTCCCAGGGTTTTTCGGGGGTACCTGGAAGTTTGTCCGAGATCACGACCCGCTCTTTTTTACCGAGAATGTCGAGGGTCTGCCTCAAGGCCTTCCTAGCCATCGCGTGGTAGGTGGTCAATTTTCCCCCGACGATGGTCAAGAGGTTTCCCTCGCGAAGGATATTATCCTCCCTTGAAACGGCGGAAGCGTGGCCGCTCTCGTCCCAGGCCAGAGGACGCAAACCCGCAAAGGCGGCGACAACCCCTTTTCTGTCCCAATGAGCCCCAGGAAAAACCCGCGACGCTTCCTCGATAAGATATTGGATCTCCTCCTCGGTGGGATGGGTCTTGTCCGGATTCTCAGGGTCGTCCAGGTCGGTTGTACCGACCAGGCTGTAACCCCGCCAGGGAATGACGAAAATGACGCGGTTGTCTTTTCGGGTCGTGACCAACACGGCGTGGTCCGAAAGGATCTCCGGGACTACGATGTGGGTCCCGCGGGTCGGGCGCACGAGTTTGTGCTGACCTTCGGTCAGAAGATCGGCGGTTTGGTTGGCCCAGGGGCCTGAGGCGTTGACGAGACAGGAGGCGGTGATGACGTCCGTTCCACCGGAGCGTTCATCCTGATAAGAGACGCGGTAAGTCGAGGTCTCCTTCTTGATCTCGGTCACCCGGCAATAGTTGTAACAATGGGCGCCGGCCTGTTCCGCCGCGAGTATATTTTCCAAAACTAACCGGGCGTCGTTCACCTGGGCGTCATAGTAAAGACCGCAGCCCTTGAGTCCTTCCTTCTTTAAAGCGGGCGCTTTGCGCAAAGCCTCTTCAGCCGAGAACCAACGGTGGCGGGCGATATTTTTGGTGCCGGCTAAAAGGTCGTAGAGCCACAAGCCGACCCTCAGCATCCAGGCCGCGCGGCTGTCTCCCATATAAGAAGGCAGCAAAAAGGGAATGGGTCGGGCCAGATGCGGGACCATTTGGAGCAGGCGGTAGCGTTCGTGAAGGCCCTCGAAGACCAGTGAGAACCGGCCCTGTTCCAGATACCGGATGCCGCCGTGGAAAAGTTTGGTGGATTTACTGGAAGTGCCCGAGGCGAAATCGCCCTTCTCCAAGAGCGCCACCGAAAGGCCGGCCTGGGCCGCCTGGGCAGCGAGTCCGGCGCCGTTGATCCCGCCGCCGATGATCGCGAGGTCCACTTGGGATAATTCGGAAGGGTTCATGATGGGAATATATTAGGCTCCCCTTCCATAAAAGGGGGGACAAATGAGGGAAGTGATGAGCCCTTCGACTCCCATTGGTCGCTCAGGGCGCCAGGCGTATAATCGGAAACCATGATCGAACGATTTCTTCTTACCCTGAGTTTGTTTTTGGTGTTCCTTCCCGTCTATGCCGTTGAAAAACCTTCGGCCGTTCAAACTCAGGATCTGACCCAATATGTGAATCCCTTCATCGGCACCAAACCGGGCGCGCAGGGCTACATCATCAACAATTCCAACGGGAACGTCTTTCCGGGAGCGGTCTGGCCCCAGGGGATGGTCCAATTCAGCCCCGATACCCCCGATGGCAACGCGGGGGGATATCTCTATACCGCCAATGAGATCAAAGGCTTCTCTCTGACGCACTTCAGCGGTCGGGGTATCCAATGTTGGATGGATTTTCCCATCATGCCGGCGGTAGGACCGATCCGCGGTAAGGGAAGAAAGGCCGCGAAGTTTTCCCACGCTAATGAAGCGGCGTCACCCGGGTACTATCGCGTCA
>CAYXYA010000251.1:2257-3749 GCA_964469185.1 uncultured bacterium
TCAAATTGGACAGCTCAGATATCCTGGTCGAGCTTACTGCCACGACGCGCACGGGTTTCGCGCGTTTTTCTTTCCCGCCTTCACGCGAGCCGGTCATCCAGATCGATACCCAGGGAGACGCTTCCTCGGATAGGGGAGGCGGCCTCCAGTTCATTTCGAATGACACTGTTATCGGTGAGACGAACGGACATGGCTGCGGCGGAAGAGGCATCGATTACAAAGTTTATTTTTACGCGCAATTCGACCATCCCATCGTTCGTAAAGAAGTTTGGGGCAAAGGCCTGGGGGCCAACCTGTTCTTCACCCCTGATACCAGCGGAGTGGTCCAGATGAAGGTCGGCATCTCCTTTGCCGACGTTGAGGGGGCGAGGAAGAATCTTGAGACTGAGAACGGGGAATGGGACTTCGATACGATTCATCAGGAAGCTGTCGCCGCGTGGCAGTCCCGCTTATCCCAGATCAAAGTCGGGGAAGGTACTTCCGACCAAAAGACGGTTTTTTACACGAGCCTTTATCACGCTTCCATTCATCCCAATATCTTTAGTGACGCGGACGGCCGGTATCTGGGTTTCGATCAACAAATCCACTCTGTGCCGACGGGGCATGAGCAATATGAGAATTTCGCCGCCTGGGACAATTACCGGAGCCTGATGCCGCTTCTGGCTGTCGTCGCTCCGCGTCAAACCTCCGACATGATGCAGTCCCTCGTCAATATGGCCGAGCAGGACAAGGCCGCCCATCCGAACGGCGGGGGCCTCCCGCGCTGGCAGCAAGCGAACACCAACTCGGGAGGGATGGAAGGCGACGATCAGGACCTGGTCATCGCGTCGGTTTACGCCCTGGGCGTCCGCGGTTTTGAGACCGATAAGGCCCTCGCGGCGATGGAACGCGGGGCGTCCGTACCGGGAACCACCTCAGGCGGATGTGAAGTGAGGCGCGGACTTTATGATTGGTTGAAACAGGGATATCTGCCATTCGAGGGTTCCTTGAATTTGGAATACGCCAACGATGATTTCGCGGTCGCGCAGTTCGCGCTAGCCCTTGGCGACCAGGAGAAGTATCAGGCCTATCTAAAACGCTCGGAGAATTGGAAGGTCATCTATCGGAAGGACTGCGGTTATTTTATCCCCCGGGCTTTTTTCGGGGATTTCTTCCCATCGTTCCCGACCCATTGCGGGGTGATCTGCGCGTTCGATGAAAGCAACTCGGCCCAGTACAGCTGGCTGCTTCCTTTCAGCTATCCCGAGCTCTTCGAGATGATGGGCGGGACCGCGAAAGTTATCCAAAGGCTGGATGAACATTTCCGCGACAAGGACGGTAAGCTTCGTCTGAACGAGGGCCCGGATAGCGAATACGCGTTCCTGGGCAACGAGCCGGAATCCGTCGCGCCTTACGCTTATCTTTTCGCGGGAGCCCCTGAAAAAACTTTCGAGGTGCTCAAGGGGATGATGGAAGAACATTTCCGGAACGCGCCCGATGGGATGCCCGGCAA
>CAYXYA010000252.1:0-3736 GCA_964469185.1 uncultured bacterium
GGAAGCGATATGTTGCGGGTACAGCTGGCGGTGACCGCCAAGAGGATAACTGCCGTCGATAAGACGCTTATCACTTGCCACTGTTTTGTCGATCTCATATTCCGCCTCCGCTCAACGATTCAAAATTATGATGCTGCTTCAATGGTCAATTCCTTGGCGTCGAACGAAATAGAGTATACCCCATTCGAGGATTTCACGGATTCGCCATTCTGGGAAACCTTTACTTTACCGTCGATCTTGACCTTCAACGCGACTCCGGTGGGGAATATTAAGGGCTTTTCCCAGGTCCAAGTCGTGCTGGAACCGGTCGTCTTGGCGGGGGCTTTCTCGACGATTTTTTGCGCGCGCCAGTAGCCGCCGACTTCTCCGAAAGGAGCGATCCAAAGGTCGTTGCGGTTCAGCGCCAAGTAGTCCAAAAGGTCCGTGAACTCTTTCTTCTTGATCGCCTGGTAACCCGTGATGGTCCCCTCGATGCCGTGGATGCGGATCAGGAACCAGCAGCCCTCGGCGAGGGTTTTGTCGATCCACTCGCGGTACAGCTTTGGGTCGGTCTTGGTGGCGGTGGATTCGCTGGGGATGTTGCCCCAGTCGATATCCATGTCGGGTTTGAGGAAGTAAGTCGGTCCCCAGCCGCCGCGCGAGATGAAGTGATAGGTTTGCGCGCACTTCTCGTAACTCGGGGTGATCTCGGTGAAGGGATAGGTGAAGGTGATGATGGGGAAACCGAAGATCTTTTCGAGGTCTTTTTGCGCCGTCAATACCTGCTTCAGTTCCTCCTCGTGGGTGAAGGTAACGGGATGGACGTGGCTGTAGGTATGGTTCCCGATTTCCTGTCCCATGGCGGGAACTTTTTTCCACTCTTCCAGACGGGGGATCCGGCTGGAGATGAGATTGAAGGTGCCGCGCAGGTGGCGTTTGGTCATCTCGGGGATCGCTACATCCAGGTGGCAGGGGTCGCCGTCGTCGAAGGTCAGGGAGTAAGCCGCTTTGTACCCGTTCCATGGAACGACTTTAAAGGAAGCGGCCGCGCAATAACCCAAAGCTGGGAGACAAAGGACAAAAGATAGGATGGTCAGAAATTTTAGGCGTGAGATCATTGGTTCCTCTGACATGAAATATACCCCCGCAAAAGGCTCAGTTTTTGAGAAAACGTTTTCTTAAACTCAAGTTTTTTCAATGTTTGTGTAGAATAAAGCCCATATTTTGATCTCGACCGTGAAAGGCGACTTTTCATGAAAAAAAATATCCTGTTGAGTCTTTTGTTCCTTCTGATGGCATCCTTCGTCCAGGCCCAAACGAAATCCTCGAAACCCATCGTTCTTGGCTACTACCCCTGCTGGGAAACCGGTATCGGTCCGGATAAGGTCAACTACAGTCTTTACACGCATCTCTGCCACGCCTTCATGGATGGTGACGCCGACGGCAATCTGAAATGGGAAGGCACCATGCCCAGCAAGGACTTGACCACTCGCGCCCACGCGGCGGGCGTGAAGGTACTCATCTCGCTCGGCGGCGAGGATACGGGCAAGAAGTTCTTCAATGCTATGGGCCGGAATCCCAAAGCGGTGGAGAAGTTCGTGAACAACGTGATGGAGGTGCTCGTCAAGAATGGTTACGACGGTTTGGACGTGGATTGGGAGTTCCCGGAGAACAAGGACGACATGGATCATTTTGTCCAACTGGTCGCTCTTTTTAAAGCGCGCATCAGGAAACAGGTGCCCGGAGGGCTCATCACCATGGCGGTTCCCTCGACCGACTGGAGCGGCAAGTGGTACGACGCGGACGGCCTCAAACCCAACGTCGATTACTTCAACGTCATGACTTATGACTTTCACGGTCCATGGGGTTCCAACGGCAACAACGCCGGTTTGTATCCCGATCCCAAGGACAAGACCGAGGATAGCTACAGTTACGTGCAGGCCCTGAAGTATTGGACGGAAAAAAAGAAGGTCCCTTCCTCGCAGCTCCTGATCGGCATCCCGCTCTTCGGGCATGGTTTTTTCGGTGGTTATTACGCGAAGTCCGACAAGAAGACCAACTATCCCGACTTCCACTACAAGGACTCCATCGAACTGATCAAAAAAGGCTGGAAGCAACATTGGGACAAGGAAGCGGCTGTTCCTTTCTTGACCAGTCCAGATGGTAAAGAGACCATTTCCTATGACAACGAGAAGTCGGTCGAGATGAAGGGCAAGTGGGCTAAAGAGCAGGGCTTCCCGGGCATCTTCTTCTGGGACATCACGGAAGACGCCGTGAACAAGACCGACAACGTCCTGGTGAAGGCCGCGCGAAAAGGGTATCTAGGCAAATAGATCAGCCATTAGCCGGTGGCAATCGGCTATTAGCTACCAGCCAAATGCTAAACGCTGTTCGTAGTGAAAGGGTTTTATGAATCCGTTCGATCTAAATGGGAAAGTCGCGGTGGTCATCGGGGGCGGAAGCGTCCTGGGTTCCAACATGGCCTGGGGACTGGGCAAAGCCGGCGCGCAATTGGCCATCGTCAGCCGCAAGACCGCGGGACAAACCGTTGAGATGCTCAAAACCAAACGGATCGAGGCGAAGGCCTACGCCGCCGACGCCATGAATAAAGAGAGCATAACCAAGTGCTGCGCTGAGATCATCAATGATTTCAAGTCGGTGGATATCCTCGTCAACTGCGTGGGCGGGAACCAAAAAGACGCGACCACCTCGCCTGAACTTTCTTTTTTCGATGTTCCTCTCGACACCATGGGAAAAGTCGTCGCACTCAACCTGTTCGCGGGGGCCATTGTTCCAGCCCAAGTTTTTGGGAAAGAAATGATCAAAAATCCCAAGGGCGGTTCCATCATCAATATCTCCTCGATGAACGGTTTTAGGCCTTTGACCCGCATCGCCGGATACTCGGCGGCCAAGGCGGCGGTCAATAACTTCACCCAGTGGCTGGCGGTCCATGTGGCCAAGGAATACAACCCGAAACTCCGTGTGAATGCGATCGCGCCCGGGTTCTTTTTGACGGAACAGAACAACTTCCTGTTGAAGAACATCAACGGCGGTTTGACCGACCGGGGCAAGGATATCCTGGCCCACACGCCCATGGCGCGTTTCGGCAATCCCGAGGACCTGGAAGGCGCCGTGGTTTGGCTGGCGTCCGACGCGTCCGAGTTCGTGACTGGCATCGTATTGCCGGTGGATGGTGGTTTTTCCGCTTACTCCGGGGTCTAGGCCTCTCCACATTGATCGAAAGGTTTCCTACCCATGTTCAACATCGCCGTCGTCAACTCCAGCAGTTTCGGGAAGGTCAATCCTCAGCACTGGCAGATACTGACCAAGCTCGGCAAGGTCAAACGTTTCGACGTTCCTGTGACCATTAACGGAAAAAAGCTGGGCAAGATGGTGAAAGGGTTCAACGCCATCATCGCCGGCGTGAATCCGAACTACACCGCGGACTTTTTCAAAGAGACAAAAGGCCCCTTGAAACTCATCGCGCGCCACGGCATCGGCTACAACAACGTTGACATCCATGCCGCTTCAGCCTCCGGCGTTATCGTGACGAAAGTTCCAGGCAAGGACGAGCAGGAAGCGATGGCCGAGCATGTGGTCGCCTTGATGCTTTCGGCGATGCGCAAGCTCGATAGCGCGCGCGCCGCGGTACGCCGGGGCCGCTGGCATGATCGTCCGCTTTTCGTGGGCACGGAGATCAGGGGAAGGATACTCGGCGTCATTGGTATCGGTAATATCGGCCGCCCCCCGGCGGCGA
>CAYXYA010000253.1:0-3730 GCA_964469185.1 uncultured bacterium
ACCAGCGGTTCGGGTTGGCTTTATGACAGCAATACGGGTGCTGTGTATGTGAATAGCACCGTGAAGGATTCAAAGTCGATCCCCTATTCGTATTATGGGTTTGAGTAAGTTCGTAAAATGTTTCTTCTCAAAAGGTATCGCGTGGAAATACTTAAAGCCTGTCTTCTTCTTTTCCTGCTCGTCCCTTCGGCTTGGTGCGCCAGCACTCCAGCGGTCAATGACTTCCTCGCCAAATTGAACCTTCGATACTATTGCCTCGGCAGGGAAGGGGTGACCAGCTTTGAGTGCGTTTTGAATCCGACTATCCCGCAAGGCGTTTTGCAACGCTTCAAAGAGACCCTCAAACGAGATCAGGTCCCCAAACCGGAAGCGTGCGTTTACGTACTGCAAAAAACCAAATACGTTTTAAGGGTCAAGGAGGGACAAGCGGAAGTCTTGATGGGTGAGCCGCCGCCAATGGGTAACGAGCTAGAAGATAAGGCTGTTCGGCATGAGGGCCTGTTGTTCTCGAATTTTTATCGTCAAGTCATCCAAGACTGGGTCTCGAACAGCATGTCGCCGATTTTTTCCGACGAGGACTTTACCACTAGGACCTTTCGGGTCCAAAAGACCGCCAAGGGCTTCGACATCAGCGGCGCGGATAAGAATTTATCCGCCAAGTTTACGTTCGATGCCGATGGCAAACTGTCCAATATCTCCGGAGTGATCAAAGACGTGCCGTTCAATCTCCGGACCGGTTATGTTCCCAGCACCAGAGGATTCGTTCTAAGATCGTTGGAGACAAAGGCATCCGATTTTCATTATCAATGCGCGATCGATTATGGCGTGGTAGGGAATTACTATTTGCCAAACAAGTGGACCTTTGACTGTTTGATCCCCGGTGTGATGACCGAGGCGGACCAGTTTGTCCTGGAATTTTCCCAATTTCAATTGAACCCGTCGCACGACGACACGCGGATCGCCGTCAACGTGATAGGGAAGGTCATTGAGCCCACCTATCATTACGACTTTTCCACGAACCAGATCGAAACGGTCGATAAAAAATGGATACCCAGCCGCAATAAGTCCGAACCGGGGTTGACCCAGATCCTGTATTTTTTTGGCAACCAATCCAGATATGAGTACCACACGAGTCCTGGAACCTCCACGATCCGATTTTGGGTGACGGAGATCAACGTTCGATTTGATATACCGAAGATGGATGTTTTTATTTCGAGCGTTTATCCCCGTGACAGCTGCCCGTACAAGGTCATCGTCGATCACGAGAATGAGCACGTTTCGATCTGCAAAACGACGTTCGAAAAATATAAGGCCAAGATTCAAGTGGGTTTGGAAACGGACCCCGATCTACCCACGGCCGCGAAGCCCTGGGTGGTCCAATCGGAACGTGAGGGGAAGGCTCGATTGAATCAAGCGATCGACAATGGTTTGAACCGATTGGGAAAAGCTTTTTGGGCGGAGGTGAGTTTGAAAAACGCTACGATCGACCTGATGGAAAACTACAAGCGGCTTCAGGCGAAATGCGTCCAATGGTAAATGGAACGCGACCTAATTTTGGGCTGTAGCAAAGGCAGCATATTTCTGTATCTGACCTCAAAAACCCTTAAAATATATCGAATCTAAGCCGCGGCACCAAAGTCCAGTTTTCTTCGGAAGGGAATCACAGTGAACATCGTTATTTTGGGCGGAGGGTTTGGCGGGATCACGGCGGCCCTGAGGTTAGCGCGCTCGATCAAGGGCGGGCATTCCATTTCTCTGGTGGACCGCCAGGATCACTTCTTCATGGGGTTGGGAAAACCCTGGGAGCTGGTGGGGTCGAGACCCCTTGAAAAGGGGACACGCAGCCTGAAGCGATTGAAAGACAAAAGTATCCGTTTCGTCCAGGCCGAGATCCAGAAGATCGATACCAAGGCTAAAACCGTTGCGACAAACGCAGGGCTACTTCCCTGGGATCATTTGATCGTGGCCATGGGCGCGGAAACGGCGCCCGAGTCTGTTCCGGGCCTTCCGACTTCTTCCAACTTCTATGAGGCCGGAAATCTCGTCGGTCTTCATGGATCCTTGAAGACCTTGAAGCGCGGCAAGATCGCCGTGGTCATCTGCTCCTCGCCCTATAAATGTCCTCCCGCCCCTTATGAGACCGCCTTATTGATCGACAGTTGGCTCAAGGAACGCGGCGACCGAGAACAGATCGAGTTGGCCGTGTACCTGCCCGAATCCCTGCCCATGATGGTGGCGGGTCCCGCGGCGGGGAAGAGGGTCAAGGAGTTTTTAGAAAGCCGCGGTATCCCCGTTCACACCGGACACAAACTGGTTCGGGCGGAGGAGGACGGGCATCTTCTGAATTTTGAGAATGGGGAAAAGGTCCGATGCGACGTTCTTCTCGCGGTTCCGCCCCATCGAGTTCCAGGGTCTTTGGTCGCCTCTGGTTTGGCGGAAGCGGGAAGTTGGGTGCCGACGGATCCTCAGACTCTCATGACTTCCATTCCGGGTATCTATGCGATCGGGGATTCCACAGCCCTGAAACTTCCCGCGGGAGGATTGCTGACGAAGGCGGGTGTTTTCGCGGAGTTGGAAGGCGAGATCGCGGCTGATGCCGTTCTGGCGGCCCTGGAACCAGGGCAGCAGCCCAGGGATTTCGACGGCATCGGTTATTGTTTCATGGAGGTAGGCGGCGGAAAGGCCATGAGGGTTGCTGGCGAATTTTTCGGCCCCACCACCGACCGGGTCAAGATGGAAGAGCCCAGTGAAGAGGGTTTTCGTTTGAAACAGCAGTTCGAAGCGGAGCGATTGTCGGCTTGGTTTGATTGAACCATGAAATAAGGAGATACCCGTGACATTGTTGATCATTTTGAACCGAAAGCCGGATGATGGGACCGATGTGACTTGGAACGCGCTGCGTTTGGCGGGACAAGCCCTTCAAGACGGTTTGGGGGTGCGGATCTTCCTGATGAATGACTCGGTGGCCTTGGCCCGTGATGGTTTTCCCAAAAGCGCGGATCATGACCTTCAAAGGATGCTCCTCGAAACGACCGCCAAGGGTGCCGAAGTCAAGCTGTGCAAAAACTGCATCACGCGCTGTGGTATCGCGCCAGGGCAGATCATCCCTGAGATCAAGATCGGAACCATGCCAGAGCTGTCACAGTGGATCCAAACATCGGAAAAGGTTGTTAGCTTCTGAAATGATCGAACACCTGTTTTGCTGAGCCTGATCCACCCTTTAGGAGACGCTTAATGCCCGAATACAAAAAAGCCTACGTCACGATCATGGTCGCCGACCTGGATAAATCCATCGAGTTCTACAATGGGCTATTGGGGCTCTACGAAGACCTGCGTTTCGGGGACAGCTGGGCGGAGATGACCACCAAGGGGCTGACCGTGGGATTGCATCCTAAGAAGCCTGGATTTCATATGGCTCCGGAGCACAACCACATCTCTATCGGGTTCGAGGTGGAAGATATCCGAAAGACCGCCAAGGAACTCGAGGCGAAGGGTATTCGGTTCCATTTCCAGGAGAACGAGGTCAACATCCTGGCTTTCTTTATGGATCCTGACGGAACGCATCTATATTTGACGCAGGTTCGGTGAAAACGGGAATTACATATTTAATTTCTTTGTAATGTTCCGTTTAGTGCTTTTTCTTTTCGACCTTCTCCAACGAAGGTTTTTAAAGACTTAAAAAACACCCTGCCCCTTTCTTCGAAAGCCCCTGCCAAGTGGCCCGCCGGGA
>CAYXYA010000254.1:0-3702 GCA_964469185.1 uncultured bacterium
TCATAGCCCGAACCAAAGATCGTCGAAAACCGTGAAGCCATCTTCCGGCGGCGATAAAACCGCACGGAGCGATTTCATGAAGACTCGACCCTTTCACTCCCTTCAAAAACGTTACCCACTGATCCTCTTCATTTTGTTCTATCTAGGTTGGAGCCTACTTACTTTTCATCATTTTGGCGCCACCTACGACGAGTCGGGTGTTTATACCCGCGGCATCGTCCTGCTCCATTCCATCGCGCACGGCGATTGGGACCGCCTTTCGCACCGCCTAGCTCCGGATGACGGGTTGGTCGTTTACGACCACTTCAACAGTTTGATCCTTTATCTTTTTAATCCTGATTGCGACATCGATACCTATCATCTCCTGAATCTGTTCTTCGCCCTAATCGTTTTCATCGCTCTTTTCGAGGTCCTGCTTTGGCAGTACTCAAAACCCTGGCTGGCTGCCCTGGGGCCTCTTTTCCTTTTCCTCACTCCCCGATTCACGGGAGATATCCCGGCCAATCCAAAGGATATACCCTTCGCGGTTTTTTATTATCTGGCACTGGTCGCCATCCTCTATTTCCATCGGCACGGGAAGACCAACGCGGCGATCAAATGTTTGGTTTTAGGTATTCTTTTCGGCCTCGCTCAATGCTCGCGGCTTTTGGGTTTCACGCTTTATATCGTTTACATCTTGTTCGACCTTCACTTTTATTATCATCAAACCCGAAGACACACTCTCGCCAAAATCCGCGACCGCGCTATGAAACTCCTGGCCCCATTGGCCGCCATCTTCATCGCCTCCAACCTGTTGATGGCGGCCACTTGGCCCTATCTTCGGGCCGATTACTTCAAGAATCTAATGGAGATGCTCATGCTCTCCAAAAATTTCACCTGGAACAATCCCGTCCTTTTCATGGGCAAGGAGATCTTAAGCACCCAGCTTCCGTTGAGCTATCTGCCTGTTTGGTTTTTTATCTCCACTCCTCTGTTCATCCTATTTTTCCTGGGCGGAGCCTTGTTTTTCATCAGCGACAAAGTAAAGAACGAGCTCCTCATCCTGTTAGGATCCGCGCTGGGCGTGAATCTCGCCCTTTATGTTTGCCTGCGCCCGGTCGTTTACGACGGGATTCGGCACTTTTTATTCTTTCTACCTATCCTCGCAACCCTGGCGGCCATGTCCGCCATCGAGTTCTGGCGAAAGTCGAAACACCCTCTTCTTAAAAAAATGTCCGTCGGATTCGCGGTCTTCAACATGCTTTTGGTTTCCCTTCACATGGTCAGTCTCCACCCCTATGAATATGTTTATTTCAACGAATTCATCGGAGATTTAAAGGGCGCGACGGGGCAATTCGAGACGGACTACTGGGGCGCCAGCATGAAAGAAGCGGTCGAATGGCTGGGACGGAATGAGATCAAGGATCCTTCTAAAACTTATAAGATCGCGGGCAATTGCAACTCGTATCAATTGCTTTTTTACGCTTCCCCCAACATGGTTTGGACGGAAGATCGGAAGGACGCGGACTATTACCTGGCCACGACACGGGATGACCGATACCAAACCGTAAACCCTTTTCGAGCCGTTCACGTTGTCGCGCGCGAAGGGGTGCCGCTGAGTTATGTTTTTAAGTTGAGGTAGATCCAGCGTCTTTATTGAGTTCCCGCATGACCGCTTCCGAACCCTGGAGGATCAACATTTCCACCCCATCGCGCGCCCTTTCGATCCCCTGTTCGATGAGGGGTTTTTCCTCGGGAGTAAAAGACGAAAGAACATGGTGGGCGCCTTCCTCTGCCGAGGACGGCTTTCCTACCCCGATGCGGAGCCTGGGAAACTCGCCGCTTCCCAGATGGGCGATGATGGAATCCAAGCCGTGATGCCCGCCCGAACCTCCGGAAGTTTTAAGCCTTGTCTTTCCCACGGGCAGGTCCAAGTCGTCGGTCACCACCAAAACATGATCCAACGGGATCTGCCGGTATTTCACGAAAGGCGCGACCGCCTTTCCCGACTCGTTCATGAAGGTTTGCGGAAAGAACAAAAAGATCTCGCGGCCCTCCAGCGTAAAACTTCCGAGGATGGCTTGGTCTTTTTCTCGCAGTTTGACGTCGTGTTTGACGCTCAGCGCCTCCACCGCCCGGAACCCAACGTTATGACGGGTGTGTCGGTAGTTCTCGCCCGGATTGCCAAGGCCAACGATGAGCCAATTTTCAAGTGACATTAAATCCCCTATAAAAAAATAGGCCACCCAGGGTTACCCCTGAATGGCCTGGAAAAGATCGAACCGGCCGATTTACTTCTTGTCGGCGGGTTTCTTCTCGGCGGGCTTCTTCTCGCCAGCCTTGGCGGGAGCGGCTTCCACCGCGCCTTCCTCTTTCTTCTTGGCCGTGAGAACTTCCGGCTCTCCAGGAACGGCCGCGACAGGCGCGCCCTCAACAACAGCTTCAACGGCTTTGACTTCTTCCGCCATCTGTTGAGCCACGGAAACTACCACGCTGCCCGCGTACTGAAGCGCTTTGACGCCTTCGGGCAGTTTCAGGTCGGAAACGTGGACCGCATCCCCGACGTTCAAGGGAGCGGCGTCGATCTGGATGGCTTCGGGGATCTGGGTCGGCAAACACTGGACCTCGATGGAGCGCAGGAGGGTCTGTAAAACACCTCCAACTTTGACGCCCTCGCAAATATCCCCGTTGATAACACGGACGGGAACCTTGATCTTGATCTTCTCGTTCATCTTGATCTTATGGAAATCAGCGTGAAGGATCGCGTTGCTGACCTTGTGGTACTGGACTTCCTTGATGACCGCCACGAGCGGCTCAGCGCTTTTGGCGCCTTCAATGGCCAGGGCGAAGAAAAGGTTCTCCCCTTGCGCCGTGTTCAGGATCTGTCCCAGATCCTTGGCCGAGACCTCGATGGATTGGTTGGTTTCTTTATGCCCGTAAACTTCCGCCGGGATGACTCCCGTGGCGCGAAGACGGCGCGACCGGCTGCTGCCGATGTCGCTTCTCATTTTGGCTTTCAAAGGTACTTGTTTCATTTCTGTACTGCTCCTTCTCGGGGCGTAACCGCGAAAACACAGCCGTTACGGAATCCAAGTTCTTGTTCTGAATTTTATTTGTGCCGATCTTCATTCTTAAAAAATTAAGGAGATCGGCACGATGCCGACATCCTTCATCTATTTCAAATGATCGTCGGCAGGGATCAGAGATCGTCGAACAAAGAGCTGATAGACTCTTCGTTATGGATCCTCATGATCGCCTCTCCTAAGAGGGGCGCCACCGGAAGGATCGTGATCTTCGACGTCCTTTTTTCCGGAGGGAGAGGAATAGTATCGGTTATGACAATTTCTTTCAAGGGCGAATTTTGCAGTTTTTCCACGGCATTTCCGGACAAAATACCGTGCGTACAACAGGCATAGACCTCGGTGGCCCCGAATTTGAGCAGGGCGTTCACCGCCTCGATCATGGAACCGCCCGTTGAGATCATGTCGTCGGGGATGAGCACCGCGCGGCCCTTCACTTCGCCGATGAGGTTCATCGCCTCCACTTCATTGGGTCCGGAACGGCGTTTGTCCACCACCGCGAGATCCGTCTTCAATCCCTTGGCGAAAGCCCGGGCCATCTTGATGCCTCCCACGTCGGGCGAGACGATCATGAGATTTTTCAGGTTCTTCTGGCGGATGTAATTGGCGATGACGGGATAGGCGTAAAGATGATCCACGGGGA
>CAYXYA010000255.1:0-3671 GCA_964469185.1 uncultured bacterium
GAGTAAAATCAAGCCATCAATTCCACTCCGCGGCAATGGATCAAAGCGTTCTCGTGGGATCGAAGAGGCGGGTTGCCCTAGATGAACCTGAACCGATCGCTCTTTTTTCTTACTTCTACTTATTTGGTTTTAACTGTTTCTTGTGTTAAACCTCCTACCACTCCGCCACCTCCCGCTCCCATCCTTTGGAACTCCGCCGATCTGACCAGTTCAACTTTTGATACCGGCGGGGCTCCTTTTACTGAATCCTTCATGGCGGGAGTCACTCTTTCGGTGAATGGTTTGCCCGAAGCCACGGATAAGGTCACTTTGACTTGTCCCGGAGGATCTACCGCGGCTTTGACCTATGTCGGGCCTGTGACTGTTTCGGGAAAAGCGATGGCCTATTACAGCTATACAAAAGTCAATACGGCTTTGTATCCGATCCCATTCATCACCTACAGACCCGGTCAAAAATACATCCTGACCACCGTGACTTCCGCCGGGACCGCCGCGGTGACCGCCGTAGCTCCGGGAGGTTTTACTGGAGCGGCATCCATTGCTCCTCCCGGTCTACTTGTCAGTTGGCCTTATGGAGGTACCAATGACCACATCTGGGTCGTTTCATCGGGTGCGGTGACTACTTTTACTACCACGGGAAACGCCATTTCGCCTGTCTTGATCCCAGCTTCCGCTTACACTTCTTTCTTTTCGGGTGCTTATTTTACTTTCCAACGGATCGTTACTACCATCCCGGGCGCCAGGGTTGGATCCAGTTTCAGCATTGCCCAAAGATATTGGCAGTGGTAGGGACGGTCTTTCTTTTTCTTTGTTTTGATCTAAAATTTATTCGATTGGCTTTCGAATTTTTTCGTCAGCGCGTCGAGGGATTTTTTGGCTTCCTCGTTCCCTTTGAAGGCGCCTTTTTGATACCACTTCATCGCTTCGTAATCGTCCGCCTTCACTCCGCGCCCATAATGGTAAAGATCTCCTATCCTGAGGTCCGCGGTATCGTCCCGTAGGTTCGCCGCTTTTAAATACCACTTCTTGGCTTGGGCATAGTCCTGTGGAACACCCAAACCGTTTTCATAAAGCGCCCCGATCTTACGGGGGGTCATGATGTCGCCTCCAGCGGCCGATAATCGGTACCAATCCATGGCTTTGGCGTAATCCTGCGGAACGCCCCAGCCGTTCTCATAAAGCTCGCCCATGCCTTCCTGGGCTCCGTGATTTTTCTTTTTTACGGCTTGTCGATAGAACTTCAGGGCTTTTGCGTAATCTTTCGGAACACCCCATCCGTTTTGATAAAGCCATCCAGCATTGTTCTGCCCGCCGGCGTTTCCTTGGGCCGCGGATCTTTGGAACCACTTCATCGCTTCGGCATAATCCTGTTTAGCGCCATAGCCCTTTTCATAAAGCCAGCCAAGGCTATTCTGGCCGTAAGCGTTTCCATGGTCCGCGGCTTTTCGGAACCACTTCATGGCTTCGGTGTAATCCTGTTTAACGCCCCAACCATTTTTATAAAGCCATCCAATGTTATCTTGGCCGTCGGAATTTTCCTGGTCCGCGGTTTTTCGAAACCACTTCATGGCTTCCGGATAATCCCGTTTGACGCCAAAACCATTTTCATAAAGTTTGCCGATGTTGTTCTGGCTATAGACATCACCTTGAGCCGCCGCTTTTTGATACCATTTCATGGCCTCCGAGTAATCCTTATCGACACCAAGTCCTGATTCATAATAAATACCAATGTAGTTCTCGGCGGACGGGTTGCCTTTTTCGGCTGATTTTCTAAACCACTTAAGAGCTAGGGGGTAGTTTTTAACCTGGTTGGCTTTATAGCCCATTTGATATTCGAGAATACCCGGGGGCATCAAGTGACTAATGAACAAAATGGGAAAGCTTATCAATCCGATGATGTAAATGAAGCTTCCCACTACATGGAAGGCCTTGCTTCGGATCGCGCGCGCCAAAAACGGTTCGGTCGGTGTTTTTGATATTTTTTTTGTCGTTTTGATGGAGCGCCTCCTTATCCCAGGTCGAAATCCAGATCGAAGAAACCGGCTAATTCTTCGCCGGTCGCGTTGACGGGTTGGGCTTTTTGCTTGATGGACCTCAAGTCCGCCTTTCCCTTGAAGTCAAGGTTTTGGACCATGTAGTTGATGGAACGAACGTGGGTCCAGGGATAGGCGAAACCCAGGGTGATCGCGAGCGAGAAAAGGTTCAACAGGTCCACACCTAACATTCCGCCGAGGGTGATCGTGCAGTCAAAGCGGGCCTTTCCAAATTTGGTGTGGTTCCAGATATAACGCCGTTTGACGACGTGGTACCAGTAAAGCGAGAAGGCCAGGGTAGGAACCGCCAGTAAGAGGGCGAGAAGATAATTCCCGAAAAGGTCGCGGCCTTTCCCGTCGAAATCAAAATGCCGGTTGCCGATGCAGCTGTTGGAGATCAGGAATTTTTCGCGGTTCATTTGATAATAAGGCGCGTAAAGACCCAGGGTGAGAAGGGTGAGGATATTCCCCTCCCAGGACAGGTTGACATAATTCTTCCAATTTTCCCGGAAGGAAAACCGTATCCCCCGCCAGGCGGTCCGGCTGAGGCGGTAGCGGCGGGAACCCACGACGGCCATCGGGTAAAACAAAAGAACGAGAAGAAGGGCCGCTATCGTTCCCGCCACGATCAGGCTGGTCCTTGCCCCCATCCAGCGCGGGCCATCGGAGGTCAGAAGATAGGGAATGCCGAATATGGCGGCGGCCTTCAACCAGCCCTTGAATGTTTCCGCGCCCGTGCCGTAGTAGGACAAACGGTCTTTTTCGAACTCAAATTGTCCCCAAAGGTACTTGCGGATCCTGGCGCGTCCCCAAAAAGAATAGATGCCACAGGTAACGATGGTCAAAAAAAGGTTCGTGATGTGGATGCCGAAAAGGGTCCCCGCCCGTCCATGAAATAGGAGGGTCCGCTTCCGCTGTTTGACCGCCAAATGCGCCTCCTGTTAGATAGGCTGGAATTTTCGAGATGACCTTTTCCGGCGGCATCGCCGGGGAATTGATGGCTCATTATAACGAAGATGAAAGATCACTGGCATTTTTGTGCTTCATGCCACCGATCCATAAAGGCATCGCGGAAGGATAACGCTATTTTTTTTGTTTTAAAACATCATCGAGAGCCTTCGAATCGTAGATCATCTCGACCCTTTTGATCTTTCCTTCCGCGTGGGTCACGACGCTGGCCGCCAGTGTCGGGCCTGGGGGAGCGGCGAAAAACATGTTATACACGTAAGCGGTTTGATCGCCCGACGTGAACCTGGCCGTCATGTCCACCTTTTCAAGCCGCGCGAACACCTGATTCATCGTTTCCAGGAAGCTTTCCCGGCCACGCGTTTCGCCCGTCGGCCCGATGTAATGAAGCTGAGGATGCAGGTTTTTGGCGATGGCTTGCAGATCGCGGGTTTTCATGGCCGCGAGGAATTCCTCGGCGACCCGCACGTTTTCCCGCGTTTCGGATATCCGTAAATTAGTTTGTATCTCAGCGACCCGAATATCTTCCTGGCCCATAATTGATCCCTCTAATCGTCCCTTCTTGAACATCGAACGATCAATTGACCGTGATGGTCCCGATCATTCCCGTGCAAGTGAAGGGGTTGGGGCAAGTCCCGCTGCCGCAAGTGGAATGGATCCCACAGTGGAAGT
>CAYXYA010000256.1:0-3656 GCA_964469185.1 uncultured bacterium
CAACGAAAATCCGACCGGACCGATCGATCCGACTCCTATCATCGGCATGATGGGCCTTTTTCAAGACGTGGAAAAAAGGGTCACCCAGTGGTTCAAGAATGACGGGGACGCGGTTTATTTATTGGGTTCTATCGGGAATTCGATAGGCGGGAGCCGTTATTTGGCAGTGACCCATGGAAAAAAGACAGGGCTATGTCCTAGATTGGACCTGCCGACCGAGCACGAGCTTCACCAGGTTTTAAAAACCCTGGCGGATGAGAAGATGCTTCAAAGCGCTCACGATTGTTCGGACGGCGGTTTCGCGGTGGCCTTGGCCGAATGCTGCTTTACAGGGGTGACCCATGAGGAACCTGTCCGCGGTGCTGTCGTTTCGTTGCCGGGCAAGGGACGGGCGGATGGGCGGCTTTTTGGCGAGGCTCAATCCCGCGTGATCGTTTCAGTGAAATCCGGCGACGCGGCTAAGTTCGAGGAACGCGTTAAAAAGTCCGGTGTTGTTTTTGAGAGGATCGGGCAGGTGGGCGGCGATTCGCTGGTCATCGGGCAAGAGATCAACGCGCCGGTAAAACGACTGGCGGATCTATTTTTGACGAGCATCGAAAAGATGATGGCTTAAAATCGACCGGAGGAAAGAACTTGGCACATTGGCTAGATGACGATAAGCCGCACGATCAATGCGGTGTTTTTGGGATATACAATCACCCGGAAGCCGCCAAGATCACCTATTTGGGACTCCACTCTCTCCAGCACCGCGGCCAGGAATCCGCGGGTATCTGCACGATGGATGAAGGCCGGCTTAATAATTATAAACGCATGGGGCTGGTCGCTGATATTTTCACCGAGGACTCGTTCAAGGAATTGCCGGGCAAAACGGCTATCGGGCATGTTCGCTATTCCACCACCGGGTCCAGTCAGGTCCGAAACGCTCAGCCGCTTGCGGTCGAATACGCCCAGGGCTCGATGGCTATCGCTCACAACGGTAATTTGGTGAACGCCCGCCGCATTCGAGATGAATTGGAAGCCCGGGGTTCTATTTTTTCCTCGACGGTTGATTCGGAAGTCATTGTTCATTTGATCGCTCGATCTTCCGCGCATACCCTGATCGAAGGTCTAATCGATTCCTTGAAAAAAGTTCGCGGTGCTTATTCACTTGTGATCCTATCGGACGACGGTCTTTTGGGCATGAGAGATCCTCACGGCTTTCGGCCGCTCTGCCTGGGAAAACTTGGCGATTCCTGGGTGCTCGCCAGCGAAACCTGTGCTTTTGACATCGTGGACGCTCATTATGTACGGGACGTGGAGCCCGGAGAGATCGTCCTGATCAATGAGAATGGCTTAGTGTCGATCAAGCCTTTCGAGAAGATCCCTAGCGCGATGTGCATTTTTGAGTACATTTATTTCGCCCGCCCTGATTCCCGCATTTACAACACCAGCGTTCAAAAGGTGCGCAAACAATTAGGCAAGGTCTTAGCGGAGGAAAGCCCCGTGGACGCGGATGTGGTCGTTCCTATCCCCGATTCGGCCAATATGGCGGCGACGGGTTACGCGGAGCGTTCCGGCATTCCCTATGAGATGGGGCTCATACGGAACCATTACATCGGACGGACCTTCATCGAGCCGGATCAAACGATCCGAGACTTCGGCGCCCGTTTGAAATACAACGCGGTCCATGAATCGATGGAAGGGAAACGGGTCATTTTGATCGACGATTCGATCGTCCGTGGCACGACGATGAGAAAGATCGTGAAGATGATCCGAAATGTCGGGGCGAAAGAGGTGCATCTGCGGATCACCTCGCCGCCGATCATATCCCCCTGCTTTTATGGGATGGATTTCCCCAGCCGGAAAGAATTGATCGCCGCGACCCACACCTTGGATGAGATCAAAACCTATTTGCGGGTCGATAGTTTGGCGTATCTTTCGGTGGAGGGAATGATGAAAGCGGTCGAAGGGACGCCTCAGGGCCACTGTACGGCATGCTTCACGAACCGTTATCCCGTGGCGTTCGATCTGGAAACCGAGAAATACAGCCTGGAAACGAACAAATGTTAAAACAGGCGCCGCTACTCGGTTGAGACGATCTGGTTGCGGCCTCTCGCTTTCGCCTCATAAAGCGCCTGGTCCGCCTTTTGGATCACCTCGGTGTAGGTTTTAAGTTCCTTCTTGGAAGCGGAAATACCCACACTTATCCTGATCTGGACCGTTAGGTCTGGTTTTTGATGATGTTTTCCCCGTAGTTTTTTCAATGTCTCGGGTTGATCCCGCTCGGCGTTGCGCAGATAAAATTCACGCCTTTCCAAGTCGGCCCGTGTCCTTTCCATCATGATGAAAGCCATCTGGGCGTTTTCTTTTTCGAAAACAACACAGAACTCCTCACCCCCGTAACGGTAGACCCTGTCGCCTAAATGCTCTTTTAACTGCAGGGCGACCATCCTCAAGACATTGTCGCCTTCCGCGTGCCCATGAATATCGTTGAATTTTTTGAAATGGTCGATATCGACCATGGCCAAAGTGTAATTGTCCTGTAATGTGCCCAACCTCTCATCGAGCGCCTGGCGGTTCGGGACGCCGGTCAAGACATCCAAATAGACCTTTTGCCAATACATCCTCAAGATCGAATGCAAAAGGATCACGGTGAGGATCCCAAAGGCTGTGATGACATCGAAATCCATAAGGGCCTGGTTTGTCGAGGAGTTCATGACAAGGGTGATCTGGGAGCAAAAGAGGAACGGGACCAGGGAAGCGACCAGGGCGATCAAGAAGTATTTGATCTTCGCGTCGGGTAACAGATAAACGATCAGGAAGAACGCGGAACAGGCCACGAAGGTAAAATTCGGGATCAGCAAAGAACGAGGTTTAACGGAGGAGCTCCAGAAAAAAAGTTCTTGGTACAAGTCCGGTGTCCAGCTGTAAAGACAAACGAATATCCCGAAGGGTGAGAGGGCCAGAAGGATGCGGGTAAGACTTTGATCGCTCCACAATAGGCTTTCCTTGAACGCGAAGATGATCGCGAGAGCCAGCGGGAAAGATACCGTGATGATCTCGATGGCGTGGGCACGGCCGGTTGGCGAGGCCACGATCTCAGAGGAGTGAATGAAAAAATAATAGAGGCCGATCAAGAGGAGGGAAGACCAAAAGATACGGGTCTGGTTGACCTGCCAACCCAGGACCGCCACTAAGGAGAGGCCGACATAAGGGGCCAAGATCAAGTAGCTTGTCACGATCCTATGGGTGATGATCTCAGCGCTTAAAGGAGGGAGAAGATAAAAGAAGATCGGTATCAAACAGACGGAGAGATAGATTCCTGCCCAGCGGACTTTATCGGACAAGCGATTCCCTTAATGCGTCGGTATTCAAAACAAACCTAATTTAGCGTTGCTGGACGAGTTTGTAAATGACGGTGCTGTCAAAAAAAGGATGGGAAACGAGGGAGGAATTGTCTTCTGGATCGTGTTATTGGGCGTGGATGGTCGCGGACATGCCAAGACAATTGGCGGCGGGGCAGGCTGTATCGAGTGTGCAAGCACCGTGGTTTCCACAATGGACAAGATAGTCGGTCGCGTAGGTAAAGGTCACGGCATAGGATCCGGCGGGCGCGATGATCTGGGCGTTTACCAGACAAGTGACAGCGTCGTCCAAATAAAGCGGATGAATGGTGG
>CAYXYA010000257.1:0-3653 GCA_964469185.1 uncultured bacterium
CTAAAAGTGCTGCGTTTTTCGTGCGGAAAAGAACTTGGCAGCCGCCCGCTTCCAGCCGGCAAATGTTGGGGCCGGTGAGAAAAGAAGGAAGGATCCGGTAGCGGCCATACAGGGCCGTTCCTGATGCCCCAGCTCCTAGAGTGATAGCGAACCAGAGAATAATGTTCATAGAGCGACTCCGATCAAAGGCCAAATGATCCCCTTTAAAAAGGGGTGATGAAAAAGAATGGGCAAAGGAGCGATGAGCCAGAAATAAACCCAAAGTCTTGCCCAAACTCCCCGAAACACGATACCCTTCGCGGCGATAAAACGCTCGAAACCTACGAGACCATAATGAAGCAGAAAATAAGCCAGCGGAAGACCGAAACCCGCTTTGACCGGTAAGCTAATGGCCACTTCATGTAAAAGACCTGAGAGCGTAAAGGATAAAAGGAGCGCCTGATTCGGCCCCAATTTCCCTTTTAAAGGATGGTAAACCGCGACGGCGGTCATTTCGCTGAAAGCTAGATTCCAACGCTGGCTCCAGAATTCCCCGAGACTTAGGGAGGGAAATGGGTTTTTAAATAGAGCGTCGCAATCAAATCCCGCTTTGCGCCAAAAGGCCGCCGCCAAAGTGAATGTCCCGTAATGCACTAATAAACTGGAACCTGTAAAAAAAAGAACGATCACCAGAAACACGGAATGATCCCAGTACCACACCGGTCCCGCCGCCAACATTAAGATCGTCCCGGCGAGAGCGCAAAGAGATCCCTTCAAGGCTAGATTTTTCCAGCCGTTACGCGGATAAAGCGCGGCGGTGAATATTTTAGGACGCATTCCGGGCCATCCAACGGCGAAGGCAAACCAACGGGAAAAAGAAAGGGATGGTATCCCTATCGCCCTTGAGCTGACAGCGACCACCATTTTCATTCCAAAGAACAAGGCTGTGATAAGCGCCATCATTCGGAAACCCGCGGGAGAGCTGACCGTTATGAAATGGGCGGTGGTTGTGGCCAGGATCATCGTTCCCCAAGCCGCCGCGCGTATCCCTGGGCCAGGTTCCCATCTTTGCAAATTCAAACCCCCTATCAACTCCGCGAGGAAGAGGGCGGCGAGCATCACAAAGGTTTGTGATGAATCCGGAAGGAACGAGGTCATGATCAATTTCCCCTCAAAGTAATGATGCCGTAGACAACCGTCAGGTAGGTGAAAAGCCCCACCAGCGACCCTTCCGCCAATACCCAGACGGCGCCTAACGGGCGGGAAGACCGGTCATAGTAAAAGAATTGGATCAAAAGCCGGGCTCCCCAATAGAGAGTGATATAGCCGGCCACTACCCTCGCCAAAGGTTCGGTGGTCAACAGCCACTCCGGATGGAAAAAGGAGAGCAGTCCCATACAAAGGTTGGTGGACCAAATATACACGGCGTAAGTTTGGAAAATTTGGCGGGTGAGAGGCCGAACCTTGGCCATGTCTTTGGACCACTTCAAAACATATGGAACGGCCAGACTGCCGGCTGCCAAAGCGATCTGTCCCAACCCCGCCAGCTTCAATAGGATCAACATGGGGCGCCTCCTGTTTACTATTTTTGAACACGTTCAAATTATCGCTTGACAGAGGGCGGGCTGTCAAGGTAATATTTGAACATGTTCAAAAAGGAGCGGGGCCATGAGGATCGTCATCGGAAGGTGGAGGCTTGAGGATGAAGAAACCAGGCTCACCTGGGGTTCCCAAGAGCTTTCGGCGGGTTTTGCCTTCAAGGGAGAAGGGCGGCATGACGAATACCATCTGGAGTTGCCCTTACCCGAAGGTTGGACGCCTCTCGATCTTTTCACTTGGTCGTCGGAAGAGCTCCTGCGTTTTCGTATTTTCCCGCCGAACAGAATGAAGGCCTTTGTGGACAGTCCCAACGGACGGTTAGAGGTAGGCACTACCATTCTTTTGGGGATCTATGTGGGTCCATTCCGGCTACAAATGGCGGACCGGGTCCTGGATGTCTTTAAGGGTGAAACCACGGAGAAACAATGGGCGGGTTTTACCTATGGAACCCTTCAGGGACACGTTGAGAAAGGGATCGAGACCTTTCAGGTGACGCTGGACAAAGGATCCTCGAGGGTTATTTGGAGCATGGAAGCTTGGTCTAAACCGGGTCATTGGCTGACTTATCTTTTTTATCCCTGGGCCCGGGTGATGCAGAAGAAAGCCGCGCGGGAGGTGTTGGAGTATATGAAAACTCGGTTGCGGGAAAAGAATAAAATTGAGGGAGGATGAATATGGATACCTTAGTGAGCACTTATCTGGTGTATGTCGGATTGAGCCTCATCTTGACCGTTTGGGTAGCTCGGGTACTTTTCAAGCACGGCCGCCGGTTTTTAGTGGATGCTATGGGTGGAGATGAGGGACTAGGAGACTCGTGGAACCATCTTCTGGTGGTCGGATTTTATTTGATCAATCTTGGATACATCGCCTTGAACCTCAAGGTACAGGCAAGAGTGGATAACGCTCAGCAGGCCATCGAGGTCCTGGCCCAACAAATGGGTCTGGTACTTCTAGCGATCGGGATCATGCATTTTTTTAATCTCTATCTTTTCAACCTGATCCGCCGTAAAAAAGAGAACATTCCGGCATTCAATACAAAAAAACAGTGATCCCATCGAGGTGACTCATGAAATTGACGAATAATCCGGGCGGTAAAATTCTGAAGGCTGATCAAACCAGGAAAAAAATTCTCGATATATCCCTGGATCTTTTTCTGAAACAGGGTTATGAGAAAACCACTATGCGGGCTATCGCCAAGGCGGTGGGATTGGCGCCGGGGGCCGCCTATTACCATTTCGAAACCAAGGAACATATCATCCAGGCTTTCTATGAAATGTCCTATGACGAGCATCTTCCCGAGGTGGAAAGGGTTTTGGCTAAGGAAAAAGACCTGAAAAAGCGTATCGCTGGGGTTACTCAAGCTCACATGAAGATCGCCGAGAAATACCACGCCATTTCGAAGGCCCTCTTCATTACGGCGGGAGATCCAGACCATAGCTTGTCCCCTTTCAGCGAGCAGTCAAAACCTCTGCGGGACAAAAATATCGAGATATACAAAAGAGTGATCGATGGAACAACCAGTTCGGTACCCAAAAATCTAAAGGATAAATTGCCGGAAATTCTCTGGATGTACAAGATGGGCACGATCCTTTATTGGATCTATGACAGATCGCCGCGCCAAAAAAAGACTTTTCAACTCATCAACCAAAGTTCCGCTTTGATCGCCCGGTTGATCAGTCTGTCCAATCTGCCGATCTTAAAGGGTTTTTCCGAGCAGATCGTGAAGATGTTCTACCGTTACAAGTTCTACTAAGGGGGTCCCTATGCTTCCCACGCTCGAAGGAATCATTGCCCGCCGCATCCTGGTGAACTTCCGCGTCGACCCGGACTTCATCGCGCCCTTCGTTCCGAGGCCCTTGGAGGTGGCGACCCACAAGGGTTTTGCGGTGGTCGGGATCTGCCTCATCCGCTTGGAGCATTTGCGCCTCAAAGGCATTCCTCAGGCCTTGGGTGTCTCCTCGGAAAACATGGCGCACCGGGTGGCCATCCGTTTCAAGGAAGATGGAAAAATGAAAAACGGCGTCTTCATTTGGCGGAGGGATACGGACCAAAACCTGACCGCGCTTTTGGGTGGC
>CAYXYA010000258.1:0-3610 GCA_964469185.1 uncultured bacterium
ACAAAGGACCTGACGATCAAAACGGGTTATTCGTTAGGGTTGGACAATAATCCTGTGAACTTTTTTCGGTTAGCTTTGGAGTTGGAGTTTGAAACTGGACCTAAAA
The DNA here is from genome assembly GCA_964469185.1 of uncultured bacterium. Lineage (GTDB taxonomy): Bacteria > Oederibacteriota > Muellerivitia > Muellerivitales > Muellerivitaceae > CAYXYA01. The sequence goes on from CAYXYA010000258.1 coordinate 107, forward strand.
AAGAAAAAGAGGACAATTAGAGGTGCTGTCAGAACAAGTGACTGGAATTGCTCCAGGTACGGTTTGAATAATATCCGCATCTTTTCCTTGAAGGAGGAAATTATGGCCCGCAAGACGGTTTTGATAATTGGTCTTTTATTCCATTCGTTGATCTGGTTTTTCATACTTTCGCCTGTGAAAGCGGATGACTCCGTGCAGGGGGAAGTGAAGGGTTTAATTAAACATCTGGGCGATCCAAACCCGGATGATCGGGTTGGAGCCCTGCATGGGTTGAGGAACATCGGACCGGAAGCGAAGGCCGCGGCGCCGGCCTTGATCAAGGCGCTCAAAGATCCGGAGCCACAGGTCCAAGAGGCCGCGGCGGACGCGCTGAGAAGTATCGGGCCAGAGGCAAAAGGAGCGCTTCCTGCCTTGATCGCGGCGCTGAGGGATCCGAATTCAGGTGTCCGGAATAGCGCGGCGTGGGCGCTGGGAAAATTCGCTCCTGAGTCGGTGCCGCCCCTGATCAAAGCACTTAAGGATTCAGATAAGAATGTTCGACAATACGCGGCGGTTGGCTTGAAGGAAGTCGGGCCTCAAGCGAAAGAGGCGGTACCAGCCCTGATCCAAGCGCTCAAAGATCCCGATCCTCACGTCCGACGCGGCGCGGTAGATGCGCTGGGAGCCATCGGGCCTGGGGCGAGCGAAGCGGTACCGGCCTTGGCTGAAGCGCTGAAGGACCCGGATAAAGAGGTCTGGGGCTGGGTTGGAGGCGCATTGGGTGGGATTGGACCGGCAGCCATGCCGGCTCTGCTCAAGGCGCTCAAGGACTCCAACCCTGAAGTCCGCCAAGAAGGGGCGCTGGGGTTGAGAGATGGAGACATGGGACCTGCGGTAAAGGAAACGGTACCAGCCCTGATCAGGGCGCTCAAGGATAAGGATCAGAACGTCCAGACGTATTCGGCGCAGGCTTTGGAACACATCGGGCCAACGGCAACGGCGGCGATCCCGGATTTGATCTTAGCGCTCAAGGATAAAGATCGGTATGCGTACGCCCGGTATAGCGCGGCAGAGGCACTGGGGAAAATCGATCCCACGGCAAAGGAAGTAGTGCGGGTCTTGGCTGAAGCGCTCGAGGATCCGGACCGTGACATCCGTACTTCCGCCGTGCAGACGCTCAGAGAGATCGGGCCGGCGGCAAAAGAGGTGGCGCCCGCCCTGGTCAAGGCGCTCAAGGATCCAGAGAGCAATATCTCAAATTGCGCGGCCGAGGCATTGGGAAAGATCGGGCCGGCGGGAGTACCTGCCTTGATCGTGGCGCTTAAGGACCCCAATGAGAAGGTCCGGCGGTTCGTAACGTCGTCGCTTGGAGAAGCCGGGTCTGGGACAAAGGAGGCGACGCAGGCCTTGATCCATGCTCTTAAGGATCCTGATGCAGAGGTCCGAAAGAACGCGGTGGAGGCGTTGGTAAAAGTCGATCCCAGGGCAAAAGAAGTGGCAGAAGCCTTGAAGAAAACGCTCAAGGATCCCAATGAGGATGTCCGGAAGTTGGCAGCCGAGGCATTGGAAGCAATCAGGCTGACGGCGGAGGAGACAGTGCCTGTTTTGATCAAAAAACTCAAGGATTCGGATCCTGAGGTTCGGGGCGCCGCCATGATGGGGCTGGCAAAATTCGGCCCGGAGGCTAAAGAGGCAGTGCCTGCCTTGACTGAGGAGTTAAAGGATGAGCCGATCCCGGCGGCTTTGGCGCTGGGAGCTATTGGGCCCGAGGCGAAGGAGGCGGTACCGGGCCTGATCCAGGCGCTTAAGGATCCAAATCCAGATGTCCAATATGTCTCTGTGCAGGCACTGGAAAAGATCGGGCCAGGAGCAAAAGCCGCGGTGCCAGCCTTGATCCAAGCGGTCAAGAAGGCCCCGGACAATGTCCGGTTTGTCGCGGCCGGGGCGCTAGGAGCCATCGGGCCGGAGGCAAAAGCGGCGGTGCCGGCTTTGAAGGATGCGCTCATGGATTCCAATGAGTATTTGCGGAAGGTCGCGGCGGAAGCCTTAGAAAAAATCACGCCAGGGGCAAAGTGAGCATTCTCATATAAGGGGGGCAGGCCCCTGTAGAAGAAGAGTTCTAAAAGTATCTATGAAGGCGAGCCGTTAATATTGTCCAACACGAGGAGGTGATTATGAGAAGCAAATTCTATTATTGGCTCATAAGTTCTTTTTTTCTCACCATGTCCCCGACATTGGTTTATGCCGGGAATCAAGCGGAGATCTTAAAAACCATCGATTCCTTAAGGAACATTCAACCGGTCAAAGGAGAAGAAAATTTAAACGCGGTGAATCAACGGATGGATACAGCTTGGAAATACTTGACCGCTCACAAAGACGAATCAGTGCCCTTGATCCGGCAGGAGCTTCTCAAGGAATTGGCCCAAAAGAACGACCAGTTCTTTTTGTTGGATATGGCTTCGTTTCTGATAGGTCAGGGAAAACCGCAAGATGATCCTTTAGCCTTTCAATGTCTTAGCGCGATCGATCCACAAGCACCGGTCATCCAATACAACACAGATGAATTGTTCCGATTGACCTACCATCTTGCGCAGGGAGGGGATCCCGCGGTTCTTGAACAGGTGGACCGCTTATTTTTAAAGTATAGATCGGAATCTAGTCTGGTAGTTCCCCAACACGCCATGACGCTGGATACGGCGATGATCTGCGTGTTCCTGTACGGTGTTTCTGGCCCCGGTGTGGAGAAGCATCTTTTGGAGCAATTATCTTTGAAGTCGACCTATCAAAAACGGTTGTTGGAAATCCTTTGCGTCCTGGGTTCGGAAAATGGAGTGGAGCAGGTAAAACCCTTTTTGGAAGGGCAAGATTTCGACACCTTTGCCCGATCGATCAAATTCATGGTGACCGTAGGTGGTCCCGCTGGAAGGGAAGCCGTCCTTCGGGTAAATCCCAAAAGACTAGATGAAAGATCCCAGAAATATTTTGAACACATACTGCCGGATGTCAAAAAAATAGACTACAAGACTTATTTGGGAGAACTTCAAAAGATCTCGCCGGCACCCAAGAATTTCTCGGATAACGAACTTACAACGCGTCTTGAGAAGATGTATGAAAATTATGGAAAAGACGACAAGTTAAATCCTCTTAACGTTGTGACGTCCCAGTTGCCGACTGATGACTTGATCGCTCGGATGAAGGGAATTCGTTGTCGTACATTGTTTCGATTGAGTAATGAGGCCTTGGATGACGTCGATATTGCCAACACGATATTGAACGCCCTTCAATTCAAAAATCATCCATGAAAGCAAGCAGGTAATTCCAAAAATCGGGAGGTATTGAATAATATGAACGAGCCAAATATCGAAGCGCCAAACGTGAGCGCCAAAACGGGGATCTTTGTTATCTTAATCGGAGCGGGTTTGGTAGGTTATTTTGTTGTCTGGGCGATATGGCAGGTTCAACACCATGTTCCTGAAATTTCTTACAGCGTAAAGGGCAGTGGATTGGGAGTTATATTCTTGATCT
>CAYXYA010000259.1:0-3564 GCA_964469185.1 uncultured bacterium
TTTTGATCTGGGAGCCCTTGGCCCTTCTTCCGCCCGCCACAGCGGCCATTCCGGCGCCGAGCAAAGCCGGGGTATTCGGCATGACTCGTACAACGGGACATCCTTGTGGCAAGGCCTTTTCAATTTGACGCGTAGAAATACCTGCCGCGATCGAGACAACCAAAGTGTTTTTGGGAAAGAACGTTCCTGTTTGGAAAAGAAGTTCTCTCATCTGCTGAGGCTTCACGGCGAGAAGAATGAGACGGGCATCCTTTACGGCCTCGGCGCCCCCTAAACAAGCTTTGATCTTGAATCGCGCCGCAGCCTTTCTCAACTTTGAGGCATCCATATCCACAGCCGTGATCGAAGCGGGGCTTAATTTTTTGGAGAAAATCCAGCCTTTGACCAGCGCGCTTCCCATGGCACCGATACCGAATACAACTGTTTTTTGGTTCACTTTCATAAAATTCCTTTTGAACTTAAGATCGTCTTCATTTTAGTGTGTTAAAACCCATTTCCAAATCTTTTTTAGCTTCGGGGACCAAAGATCGCGGTCCCCACCCTTACCAAGGTCGATCCTTCCTCGATCGCCAATTCAAAATCACCGCTCATTCCCATTGAAAGGATGGAAAAAGAGTCTCCAGCCCAATTATTTTTTCGAACATCATCGAATAATTCTTTAAGCCTCTTGAATGAATCCCTTTGTATTTGTCGATCTTCCGTCAAAGGCCCAACAGTCATCAAACCCCTCAACCTCAATCCCTTTAGCTGCGCCATTGATCGGGCCACTGTCATGGCTTCGGATGGGATCACCCCCGCCTTACTTTCCTCACCTGAAGTGTTCACTTCCAGCAGAAAATCTTGCGGTTCATCCCTCGCGCGAATTGATAAATCCTTAGCCAGTGGTAACGAATCTATGGAATGGATCAAAACAAATTTACCGAGCGCTTTGTTGATCTTATTGGTTTGAAGTCGACCTATCAGATGCCAACGAGCATCCGATGAAATCGCCTCCATTTTCCCAAGCGCTTCCTGAACCCGGTTTTCACCGAAATCCCTGAGCCCGGCGCCGTAAGCCCCTTTGATCATATCGGGTGAGACCGTTTTTGTGACCGCCAAAACAGTTACGTCCTGAGGCTTACGGCCCGAACGGACCGTCGCATCAGCGACCCTCTTTTGTATTTCTCGAATTCGTTTTTGAATATCCATCTTGACCCGCTTTTCATGGACGGACTATTCGCGTTGAGGAAAAATTGAGAAGAGGAGAAAGAAAAATTCTACTTCGGGGACTTGGATCCTGAAAAATTATTCCATTCAGCCAAAATGGGACTGGCCACAAAGATGGATGAATAGGTCCCAACGATCACTCCCAAAAGCAGGGTGAACGCGAAATCTTTCAGAGAATCCCCGCCGATCAAGCAAAGAGGAAGCAGGGTCAGGAATACCGTACCGCTGGTGTTGATCGTCCGACTCAAGGTTTCGTTCACGCTTAAATTCACCAAACTCATAAAGGAATGGTCTTTCACGAGGAACTTCAGATTTTCGCGGATTCGATCAAATGTGACCACGGTATCATTAAGAGAATATCCCGCCAAAGTCAAAAGAGCCGTGACCTGCAGAAGATTGAATTCCCGACCCGTTAAAATGATGATGGCCAATATGACAAGAATGTCATGCACGGTGGTGATGATCGCCGCCACCCCAAAACGAAAATCGAAACGAAAAGCGATATAGATCAAGATTCCGATCATCGAGATCATAAAGGCCTTCAAAGCGTCATCGCGCAGCTTCTGTGAAACCGCAGGCCCCACCTCGTCACTGCCATCCAGCGTAAAATGCGCGTCCGTGAAGGTTTTGTTGAAAACCGTCAACACTTCATCGCCGATACTGCCGACCGCTTTCGCGGCGGTATGTTTGATCTTAATGATAAGTTTAAATGCGGCTGAATTATCCTCTTTGACCTGCTGTATCTGCGCCTCTGTATATCCCTCATCTTTCAACGATTGACGGATTTTCTCGATCTCAACGGTCGAGGACGCCGACATACGTAACAACACACCCGCGCCAAAATCCGTTCCCAGGTTAGCCTTTCCCTGATAAAGCAACACACACGCGTAAACACCGGCCAGACAAGCCAAAGCGGAAAGCGTCAGGAAAAACCTGCGCGGTTTCATGAAGTCGATTTTGGGTTCGTTAAACCACTGAAGCATGGTGAAACCTTTCTAGATGCTCAATCCTTGATACTCTTTGCGGGCGTCAAAAATCATCTTGGTAATGACGACAGCCGTAAAGAGGCTTAATGCCACACCGAGGCTCAAAGTCACCGCGAATCCTTTGATCGGCCCTGTTCCGAATTGGAACAACACCGCCGCCGAAATAAGCGTCGTAACGTGCGTATCTATGATGGCGACCAACGCCCGGTTATATCCCGCCTGAATGGCGGCCCGGATCGTCTTGCCCAATTTCAATTCCTCTCGGATCCTCTCGAAGATCAGGACGTTCGAGTCCACCGACAAACCCAGTGTAAGGATGATGCCCGCGATCCCAGGAAGTGTGATGGTGGCCTTCAAAGCGGCCAGAGCGCCGACCAAATAGATCATGTTGACCAAAAGACCGAGATTAGCGATGACACCCGACAAGCGATAATAAATCGCCATGAAGAGAAGAACCAAAACCAAGCCATAAGCCGCGGCCGACGTGCCTTTTTTAACAGAGTCCGCACCCAAGGTCGGCCCCACTTGGAACTGACCAGTCACTTTCAACGGCGCCGGAAGAGCTCCTGCCTTTAAAACTAAGGCCAGATCGCGAGCTTCCTCGTCAGTGAATTGACCTTCAATGATCCCTGATCCCCCGGGAATACGGCTTTTGATCACAGGAGCGGAATAAACCTTACCATCCAAAATAATAGCCAGGTCGCGGTTGATGTTATCCCCTGTGATGATCCCAAATTGACGCCCTCCCGCCGCATTGAACGTAAAGTGGATGATGGGACGACCAAGGCTGTCCGTTTGGACATTGGCATCCACCAAGGCTTCTCCTGTCATCAACACTTTTTCACAAAGATATTCCCGACTATCCTTACCCGGAAAATAAGTAACGTCTTTCGGGAGTTTCGAAATGTCGATTTTTCCGTTTTTGTCCAAATAATCCGATTCGCGAAGGTTAGAAACTATGCGGAACTCCAACTGGGCCGTGGAAAGAATGATATCCCGTGCGTGTTTCACATCCGTTAAGCCGGGTAATTGGATAACGATACCATCGGTGCCTTCGCGTTCCAAAACCGGCTCGGTCACGCCAAGTCCATCGATACGGTTGCGTAGAATTTCCATCGCCCTATCTGCGGCGTCTGAAATTTCCTGTTCAGTTTTGCCCTGAAGCTTGTCCCGGTCGACGGTCAGGTTTAAATGTAACCCACCCCGAATATCCAAGCCAAGTTTCAAACTGGTACTTTTGTTTTCTTTACGGTCTTGAGCGAATGGTAATAAAGCCATTACGGAAAAACTGATCAAGGCAATAAAAATGAGGGCCATAAACTTTTGAAAGTTCACTCAAAACCTTTCACAATAAAAAAGAAGGTCGAACAAC
>CAYXYA010000260.1:0-3560 GCA_964469185.1 uncultured bacterium
GAGACAGGGTTTTTATTGGGCGGCGATCTTGGCAAGGGAATCGCGACCTTCAATAGTCAGTATCCCAATCACCCTTTCTATGTGAATGGTGAGGGAGGCGGCAGCAATAATAGTTCTTACAATCTTGCTGACTTGCAGTATGGGTTGGAAGCTGGCTATGTTTTGGACCCCTACAATGGCATTAGTTTCAGTTGTTCTGCTGGCCAAGGAGCTAACATTCGACTAGCCTACTCAACCTTCTCGAATGGCGGATATGAAATTGAGGAAGATATTTATTTACGTCTTCAACTGTATAAAATGAATTATTACAGATATGTTCCGGATCGTGGGGGACGTTGGTACGCGACTCTAAGTGGTTTTTATGTTACCGCTAGCGCGGATTATCGTTTGATTGATAGCCTGACTAATGTGGACCAAGATTCATCGAGCCCTTTGATTGGAGACGGTTTTGGCGGGTCACTAGGCGTGGGACGGGAATTGATCATTGCTGAGAATGTTGGAATTGATTTCTCCATACGAGGTATGACAGGGTCTATTTCTTCGCTTCAAGGAAGGTATTCACAAAGCATAAACTATTTCAACCAAAGTGTTGGACAAGGCGCATTGGTGGTCTACCCGAACAAGATGATCGGTCTTTTGGATGTAAACGATATTGAGGCGAACAATGCTCGTTATATGACTATCGATTTATTCAGCCTCAACGCTACCATTTCCATGAACATTTATTATTGAAAAGAAGTAGATGCGATAATTTTTCTAACTTTTCTTGTTACAATAACAATATGAAAACCTCGGTTGGCTCCGCTCGAAAGTTGGGAATTGTCGGTTGTGGTGCTATTGGTTCTTTGGTGGCCCGTCTTCTGGAAAAGAAAAAGTCTTCCTTTCGAATCACCGCGGTTTTTGATACATATCTTTCATCCGCTCAAACCCTCTCTAAAAATCTGAAATCAAAACCTAAAGTTTGTCGTAACCTTCTCGACATTTTTTCCCAATGCGATTGGGTTTTAGAGGCCGCATCGGTACAGGCCGCTCTCCAAGTCGCAGAACTCAGCTTAAAAAAACGAAAGCCGCTGGTCATGATGAGTACAGGCGGGTTTTTGCTGAATCAAAAGCGCCTGACTCAACTGGCCAAGCGTTATCGAACCAAGATCTACCTGCCTTCCGGCGCTCTTTGCGGTTTGGACGGCATCAAGTCGGCCCGCCAGATCGGTCGTTTGAAAGAGCTGAAGATCACTTCCACTAAACCCCCGCGAGGGTTTCTGGGCGCTCCGGGATTGACGGTGGGCCAAAAACAGGCGCTTGCGAAAAAGAAGACGGCCTTTTATCTTTATCAGGGGGATGTGTGGGGAGCCATCAAGCGGTTCCCAGCCAACGTGAACGTAGCCGCCACCCTGGCCCTGGCGTCGGGTGATCCCAAAAGACTGAAAGTCCGTGTCGTGGCGGACCCGAAAGCGAAACTCAATCAGCACGAGATATTCGCGTCCGGGGAATTTGGTGAGTTAACGGCGGTGACCCGCAATCGGCCTTCGGCGATGAACCCTAAAACCAGCGCGCTGGCCATTCAGGCGGCGTTGGCTTTGTTTGAGCGTTTGGAAAGTTACGTTGAGGTGGGTAATTGAGCGAGAGATCGACTTCATCTTACGCGGTCCAGATCGAAGGCCTTTCCAAGACCTACAAAACAGGTTTTTGGCTCGCGCCTAAGATCACCCATGCCCTCAAGAACTTGAGCTTGAACGTTTTTGAGAAAGAAGCCTTTGGTCTCTTGGGTCTTAATGGGGCGGGAAAGACGACAGCCATCAAAATGATGTTGGGGCTTTTACGACCGACTTCGGGTTCCGTGTCTGTCCTTGGCGGAAAAATTTCTGACCGTGGTATCCGCGCGCAAATCGGATATCTTTCGGAATTGCCTTATTTTTCCAAACAACACACAGGCCGTGAGCTGTTGGAATACTTCGGCGCTTTGAATGGTATTTCTGGCACGAAATTGACCCGCAGAGTGGATGAAGTCCTAGAGTTGGTCCGCATGACAAGATCGGCGAAGGACAGGGTCGTCGGATATTCCAAAGGTATGCAACAACGCATTGGTATCGGTCAGGCGTTAATCGGCAATCCGAAACTTCTCATTTGCGACGAACCCATGAGCGGTCTCGATCCCGTCGGCTATAAGGAGATGCGGGACATCTTTATCGAACTAAAAAAAACCGGTACGACCATCTTCTTGAATACCCACATCATGGACGAGGTGGAACGCATTTGCGACCGGGTGGGTATTTTGCATGACGGACATTTGATAGAAGTCGTCGCTGTTCCCGATGTTCTTCAATCCTCCGTGTCGGTGGATTACTGGGTCGATGTGGATCCCGCGATGGCCGAGAAACTCAACGGGCTCCCGTTCAAAAAATCCGTCGCTGAAAAGGGCGGTTTGCAGGTCACGGGGATCGTTTTGGCTGAAACCCTGTCGCTCCTCACCGAGCGCCGGGTGAAAACCAAAGGCGTGCGGGCCCTTTCATCCGTCATTGAGGCTTATTTCTTGAGGGCGATAGGCGCGGCAGGCCCCGGAGAAGGGAAGGTCCAATAATGCGGCGCATATTTCAAGTCGCTCAATTCACTTTCAGGGAACTCGTCCGTAGCCGCATGCTTTACGTGTGGCTTTTGAGCGTGATCGTGTTCTGTGTCCTGGCTTTTCTTCTTTCCCTCCTGAGCTTCGGCGACGTCCTTAAGATATTCATGGATCTCGGCTTGGTCGGCATGGAAGTTTCTGGGCTTTTGGTTTTGTTGCTCAGTCTGGCTGTTACTTACAACACCGAAATGGAACAGAAGGCTATTTACCTTCAATTGGCTAAGCCGATAACTCGGGGTGAATACTTGATGGGCCGCGTCTTGGGTTTCTTCTCCATGACGGCGGTGGTGGTCATCGCGATGGGTTTGGTCATCGTTGCCTTGGTGACGTTGGTTGGCGGCGGGCAAATAACGACGCTCTTTTGGGAAAGTTCGATTTTCTTGCTTTTAGAAATGTTTGTCCTCTGCACTCTGGGTCTAACTTTCCAGATGATAGGTACCTCTATGGTAGGTACGGTCCTTTACGCCCTCTTCACCATCTTCCTGGGTCATTGCATCAGTCAGGTGGAATGGCTGCTCAGCCTTAAACTGGTTCCCGCTGTTCAGTTCGCTTTGAAGGTCGTCTATTACTGTTTGCCCAACCTGGAAGTGTTCAATCTCAAAGACCGCATTTATGACCCGAACCTGGTTCTGGGTTGGACCCAGTGGGAAGAAGTTTTACTCTATACCTTCGCCTATTCGTTCGTGGTCTTCCTGATCGGCTGGGTGAATCTCGAGAAAAGAGAATTCATGTGAGCGACGAAACCGGTTACTCCCGGTTCTTGAAAGCCGCGCCCTATCTCGTCGTTGTGTTTTTCTTGTTCCAGGCCCTTCTCTCTAATCGACTTGAAAAATGGGTGCATCCTTATCCGTTCGAGGAATCAGCGGCACTTAAGATCGACAAAAAGATCTCCTCGACGATGCGGGCTACGGCTTTTTTGAGCGGCTACAAGGTATTGGTC
>CAYXYA010000261.1:0-3545 GCA_964469185.1 uncultured bacterium
GGGTTTGAGCCTCTTCGCTTTCGGTCAACAACCCGTATTTTTTAAGCTTATAGATCAAGGCTGTCCGATTGACGTCCAAAAGCTTGGCCGCCTTCGTCTGAACATGATTCGCCTTTTCCATGGCTTTCAAGATCAGCTCTTTCTCGTAGTTCTCCACTTTTTCGGTCAGACTCGCGTCGTCCTTCAAGTAATGTAAATACTCGTCCTTTTGAAAGGTTTGGATATCCAGAGGCAGATTCGACGGGTAAATGGTCTCCGAATCCGACAGAACGACCGCCCGTTGGATGGCGTTTTCCAACTCCCTGACATTCCCGGGCCAGTGATAACGGAACATCAGTTCCAGCGCTTTTTTATCGATCTTCGATATCTTTTTATTCGCTTCCAGGCTGTAGCGGTTCAAAAAATGGAACGCCAGCCGTTCGACGTCCTCCCTTCGGTCGCGAAGGGGCGGAACCACGATCGGCACCACATTGAGCCTGAAAAATAGATCTTCGCGGAACTGACCCTTCTTAATGGCCTCTTCTAAATTCTTGTTCGTCGCGGTGATCACGCGGACATCCGAACGTATGACTTCCGTACCGCCTACACGCTCGAATTCTTTCTCCTGCAGGACCCTTAACAACTTGACCTGGGTGGCGGGATTGATATCGCCGATCTCGTCCAAAAATATAGAACCGCCATGCGCCAACTCGAATCGGCCGATCCTTTTGCCCGCGGCGCCGGTGAACGATCCTTTTTCATGCCCAAAAAGTTCGCTCTCCAGAACACCCTCGGCCAGGACAGCGCAATTCACCTTGATGAAAGGTTTGTCTTTGCGCCGGCTGTTGAAGTGCACGGCGTGGGCCACCAACTCCTTACCGGTTCCGGATTCGCCTCGGATCAAGACCGCGGTGTCGGTCGGCGCGACCTTCTCGATCAACTCGTAAACCGGCTGCATATTCGAGCTGTTCCCGACGATCCTTTTATAGTTGTACTGATCGTTCAATTTTTCGCGGAGGTACTTATTCTCGTACAACAGTTTTTGGCGTTCGATAGCCTTATCCACCGTCATTTTGACTTGCTCGGTGGAAAAAGGCTTCGTGATGTAATCATAGGCGCCCAACTTCATGGCTTCCACGGCGGTTTCGATCGTGGCGTAAGCCGTCATGATGATGACGACTATCTCGTTGTCCAATTCCTTAATCATTTTCAGAAGAGCCATACCGTCCAGCTTTGGCATCTTGATGTCGGTGATGATGAGGTCGATGTGCTTCGACTTGATGACCTCCAGCGCCTTTTCACCGTCCTCCGCTTCCACGATCGAGCACTGGTCGCCTTCCAGGGTTTGACGCAATACCTTCCGCATGCTGGATTTGTCATCCACTATTAAGATCGTGCTCATGAAACCACCTCTTTCTTTTTATCGATCGCGGGTAGGATCATTAAAAACATCGCCCCCCCGCCCGGCCGATTGGCCGCGGCAATGCTCCCACCCAACGACTCTAAAATCTTCTTGGTGATCGACAGCCCCAAACCAAAACCCTCGGTTTTTGTCGTAAAAAACGGCGTAAAAAGCTTCTTGAAGTTCTCAGGAAGGATCCCCGAACCCGTATCCGAAACCAAAACCACCGCCCAATACCCCTCGGTCTCGATCGGGGTCATTTCCAGGAAGCCGTTTTGCTCCAAATAACTCATCAACTCGGGCCTCGAGAATCCATTGACCACGATATTGATCGTCCCCTTTTCAGGGGAGGCCTGGACCGCGTTCAACGCGAGGTTCAAAAGCGCGCGGCGGAACTGCTCCGTATCCAATCGCAAAAGAAGATCCATTTTTTTATCGACCACGACCTTGATCCGCTTTTGCCTCGCCTCGTTCTCGATCAACGGCATTACCCCATGGATCGCCTCCGCGAGATCGACTTCCTGCGACTCCAGCGACGTGGATTTCGCGAAGACCAAAAAGTTCGTCACGATCTTATTCAATATCTCGATCTCAGAAGCGATGTCGGCCACCATCTCTTTGGCTTCTGGATTTTGCGACAATTTCTTCTGCAATATTTCGGCAAACCCCTTCATGGCGCCCAATGGATTTCGGATCTCATGCGCGATCCCCGCCGCCAATTCACCGATCGTGGCCATTTTTTCAGAGGTCTTGATCTGGGACTGCAGTTTCCGCAATTGAGTCTCGTCCGTGAACAGGATCTCGGTTCCCAATTCCTGCGCGTCAGCCCCCAGCAGCGGCGCGCTTCGAAGACGGATGAATTGGGGCTTTTCCTCCGAAAGGTTGATCTCCTTGTTCTCCAAGTGCTGATGCTGGTCATGGACCGATCTGATCGCCGCTAAAAACCCCGGGTACTCGGCGAAAACAGTCTCATAAGGATGGCCTATCACTTTCTGTTGCGGAATTTCCAAGATGGTGGAAGCGGCCCGGTTAAAAGTAGTTATATTGCCGTTCAGATCCACCACCAAAAGCCCGTTCGACATACTTTCTAAAATATATTCATTGTGACTTTGAAGGCGTTTCGTCATCTCGTTGAAAGCGTGAGTGAGCGCCCCGAGTTCATTACTGGAGGTGACCCGGACCCGTTGGCTAAAATCACCCTCGGCGATCCTCTGGGACGCTTTTGCCATTTCCTCGATGGGTGAAATAAACCGCCGGCCGAACGCGTACAAAAGGCCGCCCATAAAAAGAAGGCAGAACAGCCCGAAAGTGAATAAGACCTTCGCGAATTGGTTAAGTCCCTCGATAAAATTTGCGCTAGCCTCAACCCCCAATACCGCGACTATTTTTTGATTCTGGTAAATGGGCGAGTAGCCGATCTTGTAAATGCCGCCGTCGCTTTCCGGGAAGAGGATCGAGACGGACGGAACCCCTTTTAGGGCTTGATCGAACGGCAGAGTGTCGAGATCACGAAGCCAATTGTTCTCTTTAAAATCATATTGACCGTTAGCGTCCACTAAAACCCGGCCGCCCGGGTCCAAAATATAAATATTCTTGGCTTGGCTCGCCTTCTTCACTTCCATGAGGAAGACCCTGAACTTCTCATAAAGATCGCCTTTCCCGTTCAGGAAAGCGATCCATTCGGCCTTCGTTTGTCCCGCGGATAACTGAGCGATGGCTAAGAGCCGCTGGCCCATTTCATGGTCAAAAGTCTTCTTGGAAACGTAGTATGCGAAACCGCCATAGACAAAAAGGATGATGATCCCCACGAAAAGGGTGCGGCTGACCAGTTCAGCTAAAACGCTGCCGCGAAAGAAGGGAGAGGGATTCTTCATTTTGCCTCGTCAAAACCAATGTGTTGGAATGCATGTCACTTTATTGACTGATTGATGGAATAGTAACATTTTCCAACGCATTTGTAAAAATTTTGACGATTAAGCGGGTGTTTCAATCAATCCGAAGGGTGAAAAGCCGTAAACAGCTGATAAGCCAGCTCTTTTGAGAATCCGGGAACCGCGGCTAGATCATCCAGCGGGGCCTTCTGGATATCCTTCACTGAGTCAAATCGGTTCATCAAAGCTCTCAACCGCGAGGGCCCGATACCCTTCACTTTGGTCAAAAGCGA
>CAYXYA010000262.1:0-3538 GCA_964469185.1 uncultured bacterium
GTGATGGCGATAACGCCGCCGATCATTACGCCAAACTATATGATTACTGCCGCTTGGCGTCGGATCTGAATCCGCAATTCATCCCTATCTACACATATGGGGCAGCAGCGCTAGGGTTTCAACTGCACCGTCCGAATGAGGCTGGACAGTTGCTTCAAAAGGGTATCGACGCCAACCCAAAGGAGAACCGATTGAAGTTGATGTTCGCCGCGCTGGCCTTTCAAAATTCCGAAAATTACGAAGGATCTATTCCGTTCTTAGAAGTCCAAATTGCTCGTGGAGATGCGCCTTCCATGTTGGTAAATATTTTAGCGAATACCTACAAGAAAGTTGGCCGTTACGCGGACGCGATCCGTTTATGGAAGCGTATCCTGGTAACGACGGATTCAGATGAAGAGAAGATCATGGCGGCTCAAAAACTACAGGAACTTTACGGGTTGATAAAATCTAAACTAAAGAAAATCGAAAAAAAGCATGTTGGAACAGAGAATTGACCAGAATATTACTCGTCTTCCTTATTGTTTTTGATCTTTGGCTTTGGCCTCGACAAGTATTTTGCAAAACCAAATCCACTTTATTTGTGGTTTCAAAAAGTGAAAAGATTCATGGTGTTTCGTATCAGGTTTGGAGTGTTGAATCTTCCGGCCAGGAAAAATTAGTAAAGAAATTCGACGCGGATCTCATGCTCCAAACTGGCACTGAGCCTGTTGTTTCTCCTGATGGAACCAAGCTGGCTTATACCCATAATTACAATCTCTGGGTTTGGGATGCTGCGACCGATAAAACCATAAAAATAAACAACCAAGGCGCGGGAGAAGATGGCGAATATTTAACAGTTCATACTTTGATAGATATATGGTCAATGGATAGCAACAAAATTCTTTATACGGTTCAAAATAAACCGATTTTAATTTCAATGGATACGAAGCCAAGACCTGGTGGTCCTTTAAAAGTTAAACCAGTTGAGTGTGGTAGTTTCTTATTTGACTTGAATATTAATCAGTCCGTGCCTGTAACATTTCGCCCGGCCCTTTCAGTAGGGAGTTTTTACATTGATCCGGTTTTTGGGTTGGATTCTGATAATGAAATTCTCCTAAGGCAACCAGAGCCTGGTTTTTCGTGTTTGAAATTTATTGGAAAAGATGGCGCTGTTCATAAGACGATTAAGCTTCTGGAAGATAATTATTTCACCCAAATATTACTGGGGGCCAATAAAGATGAAGCGATTTGCTTGTTATCTAGAACAGCTAACAAAAAAAGTGAACTAACAAAGGTAGTTAGGATGGATTTGAAGAGTGGAAAATGGGAAACCATTCGTGATATTGAGACAAAATCAAATTGCTCATACCCTTGCTTGTATTCATCTTTATCACCGAGCGCCGGGAAAGTAGCTTGGATTGAGTCGTGCAGAGAAGAGAATAGTAAATCTTGGGGCGAAAACACACTAAAGGTAGATGATAAAAAAATATATAAAGTTCTGTCTCCTTGGAGTTCGAATTATAAATGGATTAATGATGAAGCGATTGTCCTACGAGACAATGGTAAATTAATGGTCATTTCGGTTGAAGATGGAAAAATTTTAGGCCAAGCGGAGTTTAAAAATTAAAAATTGGATGGTCTTTAATTGATTCACATAGTCACACTTAACCCAGCGCTGGATTTGTCATTTCAATTACAAGAACCTTCCTCGGGAAAAATTGGAAAAGTCCGCACCGCATGCGTGGAAGCTGGTGGCAAGGCGCTCAATGTCGCGCGTTTTTTGCGTCAATTGAAAGTCCGTCATAGGACCTGGATAGGTACGGGTGGCGGTGATGATCCTACCCATATTTTGTATCGAGCCCTGTTAACCAAAGAAAGACTTGCTGTTTCTTTTTTGAGCAATGATGCTCCGATTCGATTGAATCTTGTCGTGGATAACGGAAAGAACGCCCGCAAGTACAACCATCCGGGCTTTGAAGAAGACTTAACGGCCTTTCCGCGGTTGCTTAAAGCGGTGAAAAAGAATGATTTGTTGGTCATGACGGGACGGTTGCCCGATGGAATGAACGAGTCCCTTTACGCCTCGTGGGTGAAAGCCTTTGGACGCAGAGGAGTGAGAACGGTCGTTGACGCTTCAGGCAAAGCACTGGTCTTCGCTTTAAAAGCCAAACCCTGGTTTTTCAAGGTCAACCTGTACGAATTTTCAGAAGCGATGAGTAAGAACTTTAAAAATCTGGACAATGTTGGACGGTCTCTGGAAAAAGTTTGTCTTAGCCGGGGCCTGGTTCATGGAGCCATCACGGATGGATCTCATGGCGCTATCGTTTGGAAGGGCCGAGAGGCTTTTCGCGTTCACGGTCGTTCGATTCGATCAAAGTTGATAGTGGGAGCGGGAGACGGATTTTTGGCTGGGTATCTTAAATGCGTTTCAGCGGGCAAAAGTCTCAAAGAGTCTGCAGTCTTTGCCTGCGCGTCCGGCGCGGCCGTTGCGACACAAAATATCCGCGGATTTGATAAGAAGTCCGTTGAAAAACATTTGAAAAGTGTGAAGGTGAAAAAGATTTTATGAACAACGAAACACGAATCATTTATTCCGTTACTGAATTAGTTCAAACCGCCCGGGTGCTCCTTGAAGCGAAGTTTTCCTACGTCCTTGTTCAAGGTGAAATCGGCCGATTCACCAAACATCCCTCGGGACACATGTATTTCGACCTTAAGGACGAAAAGTGCCTTATCTCCTGCGCGTTCTTCAAGGGCGCCAATCAAGCCCTCACCTTTCAACCTGAACAGGGAATGCATGTCATCGTGGGCGGTGTCGTCACTGTTTATGAGGCGCGCGGTCAATTTCAAATGAGCGTTAAGACCATGGAACCCAAAGGGTTGGGTGGGCTTCAGTTAGCGTTCGAGCAATTGAAAAAGAAACTGTTGGCGGAAGGATTATTCGAGGAGAGCCGTAAGAAGCCCGTTCCGGAACATCCTCATCGCATCGCGCTCATCACATCCCCTTCCGGCGCGGCTATTCAGGACTTTATGAAGATCCTCGAGACCCGAGTGGGCATTGATGAGGTGGATCTTTTTCCAGTGAAAGTTCAGGGTGCGGAAGCGCCTGCGGAGATCATCGAAGCGATCGAAGAGGTTTCGTCATTAGGAAAACACGACGTCCTGGTCATCACCCGCGGCGGCGGTAGTCTGGAAGATCTGGCCGCGTTCAATGACGAGGATGTGGTCCGCGCCTTGGCAGACTGTTCCATTGCGACTATTTGCGCCGTAGGCCATGAAGTGGATTTTACCCTTTGCGATTTTGTCGCCGACCGCAGGGAAGCGACACCGACCGCGGCGGCGGCTCACTTGGCCCCGGGGAAGGACGAGATCCGCCAAAGGTTGGATCATCTTCAGCATCGCTTGCGCGAAGCCTTGGAAAACCACTTGGACGAAAAGAAACGAGACCTAAAAGAGCTACTGACTCACTTGAAAGACCGCCGACCCGATCTTCTTCTTGACCAGGCCCGTCAGGACTTGGATTACCGTACGGAGGAATTGAAGGATGCTTTGGAAACGA
>CAYXYA010000263.1:0-3533 GCA_964469185.1 uncultured bacterium
CGAAGATCGTGGCCGTTGGTCTCAATTACCAGGAACACATCAAAGAAATGGCGCATGAGAACACCAAGGAACCTCTCCTGTTCTTGAAGGCACCATCCACTTTGTTGGGGCCGGAAGCGAAAATTGTTTATCCACCTTTTTCGAAGCAGGTCGATTATGAGGCAGAATTGGCAGTAATCCTTAAAACTCGAATTAAGAACGCGACACCGGAAGAAGCTTTGAAAGCGGTTTGGGGATTTACCTGCTGTAACGATGTGACGGCTCGCGATCTACAAAAGACCGATGGACAATGGACTCGAGCCAAGGGTTTTGATACATTTTGTCCCTTGGGGCCGTGGCTTGTGACGGATTTCCTCGAGAAGGACCAGAAGATCGTCTGCCGTTTGAACGGGGAAGTGAAACAATCCGCGACGATTTCTCAGAGGATTTGGAAGACGGCGGAACTGCTTTCTTTTATTTCCAAAGTGATGACCCTGGAATCGTTGGATGTTTTGACTACCGGCACGCCATCGGGGATAGGGCCGATGAAGCCGGGCGATGTTGTGGAAGTTGAGATCGAGGGAATCGGCGTTCTTCGAAACACTGTGTCCAGCTAGTTATTTTACGGAGGAAGCATTCAATGGAATTCTCTCAATCGGATCGTTTGAAAAAATTACCGCCTTATCTCTTTATTGAGATCGATAAGAAGAAAAAAGCCGCTATTGAGAAAGGTGTGGACATCATCAGTCTCGGCATCGGCGATCCTGATCTGCCGACACCCGATTTCATCATTGAGGCTCTTTATAAAGCCGCGAAGGACAAGGCGAATCACCAGTACCCATTTGGCAGTGGTTTGCCGAAATTCCGTGAAGCCATCGCCAATTGGTACAAGCGCCGTTTTAATGTCCAGATCGATCCCAAAGATGAAGTTGTCGCTCTCATCGGTTCCAAAGAAGGAATTGGGCATTTACCCATCGGTGTCCTGAATCCGGGTGATGTGGTCCTGGTCCCTTCGCCGGGTTATCCCGTCTATCACGCAGGAACGCTTTTCGCGGGAGGCGAATCCTATTTCATGCCGCTGCTCGAAAAAAATAATTTCTTACCGGATCTGGACGCGATACCTGCTGATATCCTGAAACGCGCCAAATTGATCTGGACGAATTCTCCCAATAACCCGACTTCCGCTTTGGCTGGCAAGGATTTTTATGACAAGGTGACTGCGTTCGGAAAGAAACACAACATCATCGTGGCGAATGACGCGGCCTACACCGAAATGTACTACGATGGCAAAAAACCGGTGAGTTTCCTGGAATCAGCCGGTGCTAAAGAAGTGGGCATCGAGTTCCATTCGCTTTCCAAAACCTTCAACATGACCGGCTGGCGCGTGGGTTTCGCAGTAGGGAACAAGAGCGTGATCAAGGCCTTGGCGGAAGTAAAAGGGAACCTTGACTCGGGCGTGTTCAACCCCATTCAGTACGCGGGTATCGCGGCCTTGGAAGCGCCGGATTCAGTGACCGACGATCTTCGTAAAATTTATCAAGAACGCAGGGATATTTTCACTGCCGGGCTCAAAAAACTCGGCTGGAAGTTCCAAGTGCCTCAAGCCGCCTTTTACCTTTGGATCAAGGTGCCAAACAGCATGTCTTCCGCTGATTGGTGCGGGAAACTTCTGGACGAAGCGGGCATCGTGGCCACGCCTGGTAACGGTTTTGGATCGGATGGGGAAGGTTATTTCCGCATGACCCTGACAGTCGACAAAACCCGTTTGGAAGAGGCGCTTCTGAGACTTTCGAAGCTAAAGTGACAGTCGAGACAGCTTACCTATCACTGGGTAGTAATCTAGGTGACCGGGACAAGTATTTAACTGAAGCGTGCGCCGCCATTCAAAAGGCTTTTTCAGGTGTCCGATTTTCCAAAGTTTATGAAACCGAACCTGTCGACTTTTTGGACCAACCCTGGTTCTTGAATCAAGTGGCTGAAATTCAAACCGACTTGGCGCCGGAATCTTTGCTAGAATGGGCGTGCGTTTTGGAAAGTCGCATGGGGCGCCAAAGGGACGTTCCTCAAGGCCCCCGCACGTTGGACGTGGATATCCTTCTTTACGACGATAAGGTTTTCACGGATGAAAAATTGACGCTACCCCACCCCCGATTACATCTACGGCGTCATGTGTTGGTTCCGTTAGCCGAGTTGGCGCCGGACAAGAGGCTACCCCAGAGTCGCGAGACGATCCGGGAAGCCCTGGAAAAAGTGAAAGACTTCTCACAGGTTAAACCGCATGCTCCAGCATAAATATATCGCCATCGAAGGCCCCATCGGCGTGGGCAAGACCAGCTTGGCCGATATCCTGGCCAAAAAACTCAACGCTCGTTTGATCTTAGAAGGCGCCCTCGACAATCCCTTTATCCATGACTTTTATAAGGACATGGGTAAATACGCTTTCCAGACCCAGATGTTCTTCCTTCTCTCCCGCTTCCGCCAACAGCAGGAGCTGGTCCAGAACGATCTTTTCCAACAGGGCATCGTGAGCGATTACATCTTCGCGAAGGACCGCATCTTCGCCAATTTGACCCTGGACGATAACGAGCTCAAACTTTACGAGCAGATCCATTCCATCCTCACGGGCAACGTGTTGAAGCCCGATTTTGTCATTTATCTCCAAGCCTCCACGGATGTGCTCTTGAAGCGGATCGCTATGCGGGGCCGCAAATTTGAGAACCAGATCACAGGCGACTACCTGGCCGAGTTGAACCAGGCTTATAATTATTACTTCTTTCATTATCAAGAGACGCCATTGATGGTGGTCAATACCAGCGAGATCGATTTCGTTCACCGCGACGCGGACTTGGATGACCTTCTCACTCACATGGATAAGGCCACCAAGGGAACGGTTTACTACCAGCCCATCAGTGTCAAAAGGTAAAGTGCTCATGCCGAAACGAATAACAGTCCTCGATTTTCAAGATAAATGCGACCGCGGTGAGAAGCTGACGGTGGTCACGGCCTACGACTATTCCATGTCTTTGGCGGTAGATGCCGCTGGTGTGGACGCGATTCTAGTGGGTGACAGTCTCAACATGACCATGTTGGGCAGGGAAAACACCCTGTCGGTCTCGATGGATGAAATGATCCATCACGTGCGGGCCGTGGCCAAGGGAACGAAGAACGCCATGGTGATAGGCGATATGCCTTTTCTTTCTTATCAACTGGGGCCGGAAGAAGCGCTGGAAAACGCGGGAGCTTTTTTGACGGAGGCCGGTGTACAAGCAGTGAAGATCGAATGGTGTCCGCAAGCCGTCGCGGTAACGGAGTTTTTGGTCGAAAACGGCATTCCGGTCATGGGTCATTTGGGGTTCACGCCCCAACAGATCAACCGCTTCGGCGGTTATCACCAACAGGGCAAAGACGCTGCCTCAGCGGCCCTTTTAGTTAAAGAAGCCAAGGCTTTGGAAAAGGCGGGGGCTTTCGCGGTCGTTCTAGAACTCATTCCATCGGATATCGCCAAGAAAATAACGAACAGCATTGGCATCCCGACGATCGGGATAGGGGCGGGC
>CAYXYA010000264.1:0-3518 GCA_964469185.1 uncultured bacterium
ATCCGGGCACCGTAACGCCACCGTGCCATCAGGTCCCACCCCGCCCGGTGCCAGATTGACGCGAGCCCGAGTGATCAAAGTCCAGGGGCCCGGCCAAATTTTCCTCAAAATATCCAGATCCTTTTCCTTGAAGTCCGCGATCTCCAACGCCACTTCGGGACGTGAGATCAGAATGGATAATGACTGGTTCAAAGGCCGGTCTTTTATCTTGAAGATCCGTTTGAGCGCTTCGGGCTGTTTTACCGAACAGCCGATATCGTAGACCGTGTCCGTCGGGAAAACAGCCAGTCCACCTTCTTTGATGACTTTCGCGACTTGTAAAAGATTCGCGGGAGTATATGAGAGTGATTTAATGTTCGTTTTTTCCTTCATGTTCTTTCCAGTTCGTTTAGTTGGTCAGCAATCCCAAAAGCGTTTTTCGATGAGATTTTCTCAAAGAAACCGCAAATTTACAGCAGGAAATTAAAATTTATCCCTTTAAGGCGCGCCAGGCAATGTCTTTGCGGTATTGCCGCCCCTCAAAATGAATAGCATCGACGCCCTGATAAGCGGTTTGGACAGCGTCCTTGATGGTTTTTCCAAGACCGGTCACACAAAGAACTCGTCCGCCCGCCGTCACCACCCGGCCGTCTTGCTTGGCCGTACCAGCGTGGAAGACATAGGTATCAGGCTTTTGCGCCGCTTTGTCCAGCCCTTCGATGACTTTTCCTTTGGGATAGGAGCCTGGATAGCCTTGTGAAGCCAATACCACTGAAGCAGCCGGCCTTTCATCCCACTCGATCTTGAGATGCGACAGCTTGCCCTGAGCGACCGCCATGCAGACATTCACAAAGTCGGTCTTCAACCGAGGTAGGACCACCTGTGTTTCAGGATCACCAAAGCGGCAGTTGTATTCAATGACCTTGGGGCCCTCGTTCGTGATCATCAGTCCAGCGTAAAGAACGCCTTTATAAATAATCCCCATTTTCTTCAGCGCCGCCACGGTGGGCTTCAAAATCGTCTCAAGAATTTCAGCGTTAAGTTCATTCGTGACGATAGGCGCGGGTGAATAAGCGCCCATGCCGCCGGTGTTCGGTCCCTGGTCGCCGTCAAAAACCCGCTTGTGATCCTGCGCGCTGACCATAGGAACAATGGTCTCGCCATCCACGAACGCCAAAATGGAGGCCTCTTCGCCTTCCAAAAACTCCTCAATGACCACTTTGCTGCCGGCATCACCGAAAACTTTCTTTTGCATCGCCTCATCCAACGCCACAACAGCTTGTTCGATCGTTTCACAAACGGTCACACCTTTTCCGGCGGCCAAACCATCCGCTTTGATCACGATGGGAATTTTTTGAGTTTTGAGATAAACCAGCGCTTGAGCGTGATCCGTAAAAGTCGCCGCTTTAGCAGTAGGGATATTATTTTTGAGTAAAAGCTGTTTAGTGAAATCTTTGCTGGCTTCCATTTGCGCCCCGTCTTTAGTGGGGCCGAACACCATGAAACCTTCTTTTAACAGTTCATCGGCCAATCCGAGTGCCAGGGGAATTTCAGGCCCAATAACGACGAGATTGGGATCATGAGTGTCGACCCACTTCATTAAGGCAGGGATATCATCGGCCATGATATCGACACATTCCGCCAATTCAGAAATACCCGCGTTACCGGGAGCGCAATAGAGTTTAGGTTTGCGGCTGGATTTGGACAGGGCCCAGCAGATGGTATGTTCACGCCCGCCGTTCCCCACAACCAGGATGTCCACAAAATCCTCCGAGGTTCAGTGCTTGAAGTGGCGATAGCCGGTGAAGATCATCGGGATACCCTTTTCATTGGCCGCTTCGATCACTTCTTTGTCCCGGACACTGCCGCCCGTTTGAATGATGGCGGCGATACCCGCTTTGGCACAAGCGTCCACCGAGTCCCTGAAAGGCAATAACGCGTCCGAAGCCATCACACTTCCTTTGGCTTTATCCCCCGCCTGCTTGATGGCGATCTCCAGCGACCCGACACGGTTCATTTGACCCGCGCCGACACCGATCGAAGTGCCGTTTTTCACTAAAACGATGGCGTTCGATTTGACGTGCTTCACCAACCGCCAGCCAAAATCCATGTCCTCAAGCAATTTGGGATCCGGCTGTTTATCGGTCACGACCTTGCGGAGGGTCGTATCCTCTTCCGCTTGATCGAACTCTTGGACTAAAAACCCACCCTCAACCCGCCTCGTGTGATGACCCTGTACCGTTTCGCGCGACCGGCCCAATCCCTCCACACTCATTACCCGTAAATTTTTGCGGGCCTCAAACAGTTTTAAAGCACCGGCATCATAAGAAGGAGCCAGGATGATCTCAAAAAAACTTAATTTTTCGAGGACTGTTTGGGCTGTCTTTTCATCCACGGGCCGGTTAATGGCTACGATACCGCCAAAAGCGGAAAGAGGATCCGCCTCGAATGCCTTCACAAAAGCCTCAGCGACGTCTTTTCCAACAGCGGTCCCACAGGCGTTCGTGTGTTTAATGATAGCCGCGGCCGGCTTGTCAAATTCCTTGACCAGCGACAAAGCCGCGTCCGCGTCCATGATGTTGTTGTAGGAAAGTTCTTTGCCCTGGAGCTGTTTCCCATTCGCGATAGTCGGGAGATCGTTGGCGCGGTCCTTGTAAAACGCCGCGGGTTGATGCGGGTTCTCACCGTACCGCATTTCTTGAAGCTTGAGTCCCGACAAAGTCATGATGTTCGGCCATTTATTTTCCGATAGGTGTTTGTGCAGATATTCGTGGATCGTCGCGTCATAGCGTGCGGTATTCCCAAAAGCCTCGATCGCCAATTCTTGTCGAAGTTTAAAGGTCGTGGCCCCGTTGTTTTCTTTCAACTCTTTTACGACATCGCCATAACGGGAAGCGGAAGTGACCACGGTCACGCTTCGGTAGTTTTTGGACGCAGAGCGGATCATGGAAGGCCCGCCGATATCGATGTTTTCGATGACTTCATGGAGTTCAACGTTCGGCTTAGCGATGGTCGCTTCGAAGGGATATAGATTCACACAAACGAGATCGATAGGTTTGATGTTGTGTTTGGCAATGGTATCCATGTGTTCTTTATTATCACGAAGGGATAAAAGGCCGCCATGCACTACCGGATGAAGGGTTTTCACTCGACCGTCAAGCATCTCGGGAAAGCCTGTAACTTCTGAAATATCTTTCACCGGAAGACCCGCGTCCTTGATGGTTTTGGCGGTTCCTCCTGTCGAGATCAACTCAACTCCGTGAGCGACCAGCTCCTTGGCAAAATCCACGAGTCCTGTTTTGTCCGAAACACTAAGCAACGCTCTCTTGATCTTTACCTTGTCGTCAGCCATTATTCCCTCGCTGTTTTTATAGAGAAACCCGAACGCGGCCATCGTCAGTTACCTTGATCTTCCCATCACAAAAAAGCCTAACCGCCTCCGGATAGATCTGATGCTCCACATTCAGGACACGCTCCGCCAAGGATTCAGGGGTGTCATTTGACAGGACCTTTACGTTCCCCTGTAAGATGCACGGTCC
>CAYXYA010000265.1:0-3507 GCA_964469185.1 uncultured bacterium
CAGGCGAAAAAGACGAAGTGAATGCATGGGAATCTCTTTTTGGGAAAGATGATAAAGAACGGTGTCATTTTCAGCTACGGCGTCGGCCGACCTAGGGGCGCCCTCGATCAGGGCCATTTCCCCGAAGATATTCCCGGAAGTCAAAAGGGTCAGAAGTTGTTCCTGAGCTTTTCTGATGCCCTCAGGTCGCACCTGGCGGCTGATGCGGACCTTGCCTGAACGGATCCAATAGAACCCGTCGCCCGGGTCGTTTTCCTTGAAGACATGCGAACCAGCCTTCGTACTCACTTCCTGCAGGATGTTAGAAAGTATGGTCCAGTCTTCCGGGGTGAAACCGCGGTAAGGAGCAGCGTCTTTGAAGACGGAAATATCGATAGGCATTGAGAACCTCTTTTGATCTTTCGAAACGCGTGATGTTGAATGATCGATAAGCGGCCCTATTTTCTACTGACGGCGACCCATTTTCAATCACTTGCTATAACATCTGTAACAGCGTATTGTTACCTTAGTATTTCCTAAAAGAAGGAGTAACGATGACCACTAGCACCAGGATCACAAAAGACAGCACAATGCAGGAGGTTTTGGACGCCTATCCCAGCGCCCAGCGGGCCCTGTTCCGCAAGTATCACATCGGCGGATGCCATAGCTGTGGGTATGAACCGAACGACATTCTCGCGACAGTCGCTGCCAAGCACAACATCACTGATATGGATGAGGTCTTGAGCTTCATTGAGGAAGCCGAGCAGATCGACAAACGCATTCAAGCGACAGCGGCGGAAGTTTCAGCCGCCTTGAAAAGCGCGAATCCCCCGAAATTGATAGATGTTCGTACCCCGGCGGAATGGGATCTAGCCCACATCCAAGGCGCGACGATGATCACGGAAGACCTGTCACACGAGATCATGACCTCGCCCAAAGACACACCCTATGTTTTTTACTGCCATACGGGACAAAGGAGCATGGATGCGGCTTCTTACTTCTCCGGCCACGGCTTCACGAACGTGAAGTCGATGACAGGCGGGATCGAAGCTTGGTCACAGACGGTTGATTCGAATGTGCCGCGTTACGAGATCGCGCGGGATATGACTACGGGGAGAGGCGTTATTCGACCCCTTCGGTCGGTGGTTTCAAAGGCTGAGGGGTGCATAACTCCATAAGTTTTTAATTCCTACGGTTTTCAAAGGCCTCGCGCGTAAGCGCGGGGCTTTTTTTATGTTCGGAATATTATTTATTCTTTTCGGGGACGAAATTCAAAGAAACCGAGTTGATGCAGTAGCGAAGGCCGGTGGGGTTGGGGCCGTCGTCGAAGACATGGCCCAAGTGCCCCCCGCAGCGCGGACAAAGAACCTCGGTACGGCTCATGAACATGGAATCGTCCTTTTTGCTGGCAACATTTTCGGGAAGTATCGGTTGGTAAAAGCTAGGCCAGCCGGTGCCGGACTCAAATTTGGTGTCGGAACTGAATAGCTTCAAGCCGCAGGCCGCGCAAAGATAAACGCCTTTGTTGTGGTTGTCCCAGTATTTGCCCGTGAAAGCTCTCTCGGTTCCCTGCTCGCGCAGGACATTGTATTGCTCGGGAGTCAGTTCTTTTTTCCATTCGCTGTTAGTTTTAACGATCTTGTCACCCATATATCGGCCTCCGTTATCCTGAACTTTCTTGACCACCTTGGATTTGGCCGAAACCTGATAGACGCCAAATCCCGCCAACAAAACCACAAACATTGAAATCATTGGAAGCTTTTTCATGTTTCCCCTCCCGTATCGAGTTATTCAATCATACGAATGGTCAAGGCGAAAGGTTACTTCGTTTTAGGCTCCTGTTTGGTAAACCAATATCCCGAGCAAAAAAGCCGGATCTGTCCGTTTTCCCTGAATGCGTGAACAGTGGCACCGTCGGCCCAGAAGAGCCCAGCCACGACCGCGTCGTCATCCGAGATCGGCAGAAGACCCGCCGAGAAATGGTCGGTCTTGAAATTAAAGGGTTTGATGTTGATCTTTCCCTTAACAGTCAGCAAACCTTTCTGGTTTTCCAGCGACATATTTTGGAACTCGATCTGATCCCCCGTGTTATCAGAGGTGTATTGGCCGACGCATTCCTGCCAGGAGGGTGGTATTTCCGCGAGGGATATTCTTTCCAACGGAATGGGATATGGTAGACCGCGAACCACGGCGACGGTCTTATTTTCCACATTCAGGAGTTCCAGAGGGTATTGCGGAAGTTTGATATGGATAAAGAACAGGAAGTTAAATTCCGGCATGAAAAGATTCTCACCGATAGGAAGCAGATCGAGATCAAAATCAAAAAACTTACCCGCCAGGTGGTCGTCCCTTCGGGTGATCTCGGTGACCTGTCCAAAAACGGAATAAGGGCCTGTGTAGCTGTCCAATTTTTCCTGTGTTTGCTTGATGACAGGCGGCTCTATCGGCTTGTGTTCCGTCAGGTCGGCTTTGATGCCGGCTTTGTCCTGAAGCATCAGTAAAAGGGCCCGCTCCGAGATGTCCTCCAATAGTTTGCGTCCTTCAGGCGAGTTGGAAAGGATGACGACACCTAATTTTTCCTCTGGCAGTACCACGATCGAGGACGTGTATGGAGGATAACTGCCATTCTGCCAAACCGTTCGCTCAGCGCCCGCGATAGTCATCCCGGTCAGCATCCAGCCCATCCCAGCCTTGAGGCCGAAGTCGAGGGGCAGATCGGGAAATTGGTCATCGAGCGTCGAACCTAACGTTTTTTCGCGAATGATTCTTTTCGGTTTACCATCCGTTTCTATCCATCCATCACTGAAAAGGAATTTCAAGAACTCGCCCATGTCCTCAGCGTTGGTGATCATTCCGGCCATGGGTTGATCACGGTTGAAGATCTCAGGCACCACTTTGTTGTCGTGATAAGCCTGGGACAAGTTCTTTCGAACGTCATCCGTCATCTCGAAAGTCGTCGCGTCCATACCGAGCGGCAAGAATAATTCCCGCTTCATAGCTTCGTTGAAAGATATTTTGGTCTTCAGTTCGATGACGCGCCCTAAAAGGTCGTAATCCAGGTAGGAGTAACGGAAAAGAGTTTTCGGAGAAGCGGTAAGGTAATCGTTTTGGAGCTCATCGATCAATTCGTCCAACGATTGGGAATCCTTTTCCCACATCCCTTTCATGTAGATAAAAGGAAGACCCGAATGGTGCGATAAAAGACTACGAAGGGTGATCTCATCGATGTCCCCAAAACGGTCGTTAATGTCAAAATCGGGGAGATCCTTCTCAAGCGGGTCGTCGAGCTTGAGTTTCCGTTTATCCGCGAGTTTCACGATCTCGAGGGCGGTGAATATCTTACTGAGCGCCCCGGCACGATAAAGGGTTTCAGCGGTTGCTGGAATGCTGAGTTTTTCGTCGGCAACCCCAAACCCCTGGGTCCAGACGACTTCCTGGTCATCAACGAGAACAAGACTCAACCCCTTCACATTGTTCTTCTTCAATTGTTCGGTGATGTAGATGGTCAAATTCTTGAGGGTGGGCGAA
>CAYXYA010000266.1:0-3484 GCA_964469185.1 uncultured bacterium
ATCCAAACCCACAACATGACCATAAAAAACGTGGCGCCCCTGGGTCACTTTCACCTGTCGGTTCAAGCACTCCGCTCTCTTGCGCCACTCGGTCAGTACCCTGGAAAACCGGCCCTCGGTCAGCCAACCGTAACTTTCTTCCAAACGTAACAAGAGCCGTTGTAAGAACCGGACCCGGTCGGTCTTTTTGCCGGACGAAAGATAAAGGCTGGTCGCGGTGGACCTGATCTCGCTGGGGAAATCCCGTCCGATTTGATTCAAATTAACGCCGATCCCCAGAACGACCGACCCTATTTTATCTTTTCTGGGCCCCATTTCAGTCAAAATGCCGCAAACCTTTTTGCCGTTCAGCAGCAGATCGTTGGGCCACTTGATCTGGGGTTTCCGGCCAAAATCCTCCAAGGTTGTAGCGACTGCCACCCCAGCCGCCAGAGTCACTCCCGCCGCGTCCATTTTGGGTTTGAGAACGATTGAAAAGGCCAGCGCCTTGCCTGGGGTCTGGACCCAGCGGCGTCCTTCCCTCCCCCGGCCCTTGGTTTGCGCTTCCGCTGTGACGACCGTTCCCTCCGGAGCGCCCTTGGTTATCAGATCGAGGGCCACGTCGTTAGTGGAGGTTGTACGCGAAAGGGTCAAAAAAGAACGGCCGAATGTTTTTGTTTTAAGACCTTTTTGGAACAAGTCGAAAGAAAGAATGGTCATCGGGGATAAAGTTCAATCGAGAAATCAACGGCGGGAGCCGAGTGGGTCAAAGCGCCCGAGGAGAAACGATCCACTTTGAGCTTGGAATAACGGCGGATATTATCCAGTGTCAACCCGCCCGAGGTCTCGACCTGCATGCGGCCCTTGACCAATTCGAGGACACGGTCAAAGTCACGGGGAGACGCGTTGTCCACCAAGATAATGTCCGCTCCAGCCCGCAAAGCTTCTTTTGCCTGGGAATAATTCTCGACTTCCACTTCGATGAATTCCCTGGCGCCGTATTTTTTTCGAGCCGCCGTGACCGCGGCGTAAACTCCGCCGCACAACCGAAGATGGTTATCTTTGATCAAAACGTGCCCAGCGAGATTGAACCGATGGTTTTTGCCGCCGCCCAGACGGACCGCGTAGCGTTCAAGTCCGCGGAGCAAAGGCGTCGTTTTGCGGGTGTCATACAGCCGGGGACTTTTGAGGATGTCCCGAAACTTCCGGGTCAAAGTCGCCACACCGGAAAGACGGCTTAAGAGATTGAGCGAGACCCTCTCGCCCGACAACAAAGCCCGTGCCGGTCCATGGATCAGCGCGACCTTCATACTTGGTTTTACTTTTGACCCTTCGGGGCGAAGGATCTTGACGCGACAGCGTTTATCGATCAGGCGATAAACTTCGGCGACCAATGGCAAACCCGCCAATACGCCCGTGCCCTTCGCGAGAATTTCTCCTCGCGCCTCTTGTGACGAAGCGATGACGCTTTTGCTCGTGCGGTCGTTCCAGGCCCCATCTTCCTGAAGCGCCTGCTTAAGGAAGGGCCGGACCGATTTCCAATCCATCTTTGGGGATATCATTTAATTCTCGAGGAACTTCAGGTTGTTAACGATACTAGTGATCTTGTCTTTGGTTTCCTTTAATTTCGCTTTTTCCGCGTCGACCAATTCCACCGGAGCGTTTTTCATGAATTGCTCATTGGAAAGTTTTCCCTGGATGGACAGAACGTACTTTTCCAGCTTTTGCTGTTCTTTTTGCTGTTTAGTTGCTTCAGCCTTCAAGTCGATCAGCCCTTCTAAATGGATGAAGATCTCGCCACCCTTCACTACTGCCAAAGCGGTCTTCGGAGGCCGACTGTCAGCTTTCGCCAATTCGTTCATCCGGCAGAGGGTTTTTAAAAGCGCCGCCTCCTGGGACGAAGGGATGAATTGAACACCCTCCCCATGCGTTGAAACTTTCACCTGAGCCATCGGAGATACGTTGAGTTCGCTCCGGCTGGTGCGAACGGCCGAAACGATCTCCTGCAAAAACTCGAAATCTTTCACGACCTTTTCGTCCACAGGATAGTCCACTGAGTCCGGCCAGGACGCCTTCATGATCGTTTCGGTATGACCCGGAAGCTTATGCCATAACTCCTCGGTCACAAATGGCATCACCGGGTGTAAAAGCCTTAAGACACCGTCGAACACCGTTACCACCACCGAGGCCGCGAGTTTCTTTTCCGCGGGATCCGCTTCCGAATAAAGCCGGGGTTTCAGGCATTCCAAATACCAGTCGCACACCTCGTTCCACAAGAAGCGGTAAAGGGTTTGGGAAAGTTCCGCCACGCGGTACTTCTCATAATCCGGCGTTACTTCGGCGATAACTTGTGAAAGCCGGGTCAATATCCATTTATCTTCCAGCTTCAGATCCGCCCAATCGCTCTTTTGAAGCGGCTTGACCTCGGTGCCGTCCTCGAGTCCCATCAGGACAAAACGAACAGCGTTATATAGTTTGTTCACAAAATGTTTGGACGATTCCAGTTTTTGCGGCGTCAATGATACATAACGCTGTTTGGTTTCAATGCTGGTCAGGGTGAACCGAAGGGCGTCCGTGCCGTACTTGTCGATCATATCGAGCGGATCCACAACGTTGCCCTTGGACTTGCTCATTTTTTTCCCATCTTCGTCCGCCACTAGCGAATAAATATAAACTTCTTTGAATGGGACCTTCCCCATGAACTTGATGCCCATCATCATCATGCGTGCGACCCAGAAGAACAAAATGTCCCAGCTTGTCACCAATACGGAAGTCGGATAAAAAAGTTGAAGGTCCTTGGTTTTTTCCGGCCAACCTAAAGTGGAGAAAGGCCAAAGCCCTGACGAGAACCAGGTGTCGAGAACATCCGGGTCTTGTTCAAGCTCGGTCTTTTGACATTTTGCACACGCCTTGGGCGTTTCAGTTGCCGCCACTTGGGTCGAACAATTTTTGCAAGTATAAACAGGTATCCGATGCCCCCACCATATTTGGCGGCTGATGCACCAGTCGTGGATGTTATTCAGCCACTTTTCGTATTCGCCCTTCCACATCTCCGGCACGAACTTGGTCTCGCCTTTATCCACCGCCTCAAGCGCCTTCTCGGCCAGGGGTTTCATACGGACAAACCATTGTTTGGAATAATAGGGTTCCACTACTGTTTCACAACGGTAGCAATGTCCCACGCTATTCTCGTGAGGTTCGACCTTCACGAGAAATCCTTGTGCCTCCAGATCCGCCACAACCTTTTTACGGGCCGCGAAACGGTCCATGCCTTGATAAGGGCCAGCGTTCTCATTCAACGACCCGTCGGGATTGAGGATGTTGATGCGTTCTAACTTGTGTCGATTCCCCACCTGGAAGTCGTTGAAGTCATGCGCCGGCGTGATCTTCACCACACCCGTTCCGAATTCCCTGTCGACATAATCATCCTTGATCACCGGAATACGGCGGTTCATCAAGGGTAACATCACTGATTTTCCAACTAGACTCTTATAACGCTCATCCG
>CAYXYA010000267.1:0-3477 GCA_964469185.1 uncultured bacterium
ACGAAATGGCCGGCGCCGTGAGTGAAACCCTCGAAAAAGGCGGTTTCTTGATGGTGGAGGCTGGGACGGGAGTGGGAAAAAGTTTCGCCTATCTGATCCCGGCCCTGGAGCACGCTTTGAAGGAAGGTGGCCCAGTCGTCGTTTCGACCCACACGCTTACCCTGCAGGAGCAACTTTACCAAAAGGACCTGCCGTTGGTTTTGAAAGCCCTGGAAAAAGAGGGCCTGGGTACCGCTACCGCGGTTTTGATGAAGGGGCGGGGAAATTATCTTTCCAAACGCCGCCTCACTCTAGCTTTAGAGAACAACACCCAAATGGACATGGATGGAGAAGTGAATGATCTGCTGAAAGTTCAGGAATGGTCATCCACTGCGCTGGAAGGAACCTTGTCGACGGCGAGTTTCCCGATCGGCGCCGAAGTCTGGGGAGAGATCAAGAGCGATCCCTTCCATTGTTTGGGGCCGAAGTGCCGGACTTTTGATACTTGTTTTTATCACTCGGTGCGCCGAAAGGCTTACGGCGCTCATTTGATCTTAGTGAACCACGCTCTGTTGTTGGCCGATCTGGCGTTGAAAATGGAAGAGGAACAGGGTGTTTTGCCTCCCTATAAAGTCCTCATCGTGGATGAGGCCCATCACCTTCCGGCGCTGGCCGCCGAACATTTGGGTTCATCGGTCTCTATTTCGGAATGCTTGGGGTTGGTCAAGAGACTGCTTTATTCGGATGAGAAATCCTCCGATGGGCGCAAAGGATTGTTCGCGCTGATACCCACTTCAGGCGCCGGAGAAGCGGTCATGGAATTTAAAAGCGCCGCGGAGGAGTTTTTTTTCGATCTGGGAATGTCCGCCTTGGGGGCCGGCGCGGTGAATCGGGCTTATCCCATGCCGAGCGACCCGCCGAAGCTCGACAAAATCGCTCAATCGTTGCAAAGGGTAGGAGCGCTCTTGGAATTGGCAGAGGCTTCCGCTCCCTCGGAAGAGTTGGAATTGGAAGCGAAAGGCACCCGGGAAGAGTGCCGGACTTTGATAAAACGCTTGTCTTATATTTTGGACCGAGCCTGGGGAGATGAGTCCTGCTATGTGGTCGAACCTGACGCGGGAGCTTTAAGACGGGGCATCGTCAAGGCGTCAGCCATTAAAGCCATTCCGTTGGACGCTTCCAGCCTCATTCGCGAGCACCTATTGTCCTCAACGAAGTCGGTGATCTTTACCAGCGCGACCTTATCCGTGGGACAGGATTTCAGTTATTTCAAGCACGCCTTGGGTTTGGACGACCCGGACGCGGCCAACCGCGTCAAGACCCTATTGGTCGGGTCGCCTTTCAACTTCAAAAAACAAGTCACGCTCTTTTTGCCCCGGTCGATGCCCCATCCCCGAAGGGAGGAAGAACGGTATGTCAAAGAAGTGATCGAATATACCCGGGCTTCCCTGAAGCATTCCCATGGTAAGGCTTTCGTTCTCTTCACAAGTTTCAAGATGCTGCGCCAGGCGGCCGAGGCGATCAGGCCCGATTTGGACGATCTGGGGATCACGATGCTGGTCCAGGGCGAGGATGGGTGGGACCGGACCCGGCTTTTGAAAGTGTTTAGGGAAGATATCAATTCGGTCTTGTTCGGAGTGAATAGTTTTTGGGAGGGAGTGGATGTGCCCGGCGAGGCGCTTTCCAACCTGATCATCACGAAACTGCCTTTTCAAGTGCCCGAGGGCCCTCTGGTGGAAGCCCGCCATGCCCGTCTGAGAGAACAGGGCCTGGAGCCCTTTCAAGTGGAGAGCCTGCCGGAAGCGGTCCTTCGTCTGAAGCAGGGGTTCGGTCGTTTGATACGGACCGCGACGGACGTGGGAACGGTCACATTGCTCGATCCGAGAGCCACGACCGAAAGATGGGGAAAAGTTTTTTTGGATGCCTTGCCCGAATGTGAAGTGGTTTATCTGGCGAAACCGGGAGTCCCTGAAAAACCCGCTGTTGCCCGCAGATCCAAGAGCCGTTGACCAAACTCTCTTGGACATCCCTTCGTTTGCCTGTAAAATACCTTCATGCCCCGTCCCAAATCCTCAACTCAATCCGCGAATATCAATGAAACGCCCGATGAACTGCGCGTTGTCAATCCTGAGAAAAATGGTGAGGACGAGGAACAAACCCTTCGGCCCCGCCGCTTATCCGAATACGTCGGGCAAAGCGCCTTAAAAGAATCCCTTCTCATCGCATTGGAAGCAGCTCAAAAGCGCAAAGAATCCCTGGAGCACCTTTTGCTTTCGGGTCCGCCCGGTCTGGGGAAGACCACTTTGGCCGCGATCATCGCCAAAGAAATGGGTGTGAATTTAAAAACCACTTCGGGTCCCATCATAGAACGGGCGGGGGATCTGGCCGCCCTTTTGACCAACCTCCAGCCTTATGACATTCTCTTTATCGATGAGATCCACCGTTTGCCTCGGATCGTTGAGGAGGTTTTATATCCCGCCATGGAAGATTTCGAGCTCGATATCATGATCGGCAAGGGTCCGACCGCCAGGGCCATCCGGCTCAATCTGCCTCCTTTTACTTTGGTCGGGGCGACGACGAGAGCGGGAAAGGTAAGCGCCCCCTTGCGGGACCGGTTCGGTCTTTCTTACCGCCTGGAGTTTTATCAACCCAATGAATTGACCGAGATACTAAAACGTTCCGCACAGGTCCTGAAGATCAAGATATCCGAGGAGGGCGCGGTCGAGATCGCACGCCGTTCCCGCGGGACGCCTCGGTTAGCCAATCGTCTATTGAAGCGCGTGCGGGATTTCGCGGAAGTGAAACGCAAAGGACTTATCGATAAGGAAGTGGCGGAATCGGCTTTAAGGATGTTGGAGGTGGACGGCCTAGGTTTGGACTCGATGGACCGGCGCATTCTTTCCTGCATCGTCGAAAAGTTCGGGGGTGGTCCAGTGGGGATCGAAACCCTGGCGATCGGCGTCGGCGAGGAAGCGGACACCGTCGAGGATGTTTATGAGCCTTTCCTGGTCCAGATCGGTTTCCTACAGCGGACCTCCAGCGGACGTAAAGCCACACTTCTGGCCTATCACCATTTGGGGATCAACCCGCCGGCAGGCATGCAGGGAAGTCTTTTGTGATTTTGCCTCTTTGAAGAGGCCTATTTTTGACTGGCAGACGTCCGGATGTTAAGGGTTTGTGATATAGTTTTGGCCGTTGGTCTTGACCGGTGTAATTTTAAAAACCTCTTGAAAAAATCGCCTGATTTAATATATTTTTTCTATATTTCTTTGTGTTTGAACCAATCTTGTGGGATGAGGGTGTCTTCGTGATCGAAGTCAAAGACCTGACGAAAAATTACGGGAACTTGGCCGCGGTGGACCGCGTGACCTTTTCGGTTCCCAAGGGACGGATACTGGGATTGCTCGGTCCCAATGGTGCCGGCAAGACCACGACCATGAGGGTCCTGACCACCTCGCTTTCCCCGACCAGCGGTCAAGCGATCGTCGCGGATTTTGA
>CAYXYA010000268.1:0-3471 GCA_964469185.1 uncultured bacterium
TTCGAGAGCCTCAGCGCCCTGAGCAACGTCGAAGGGGTGGCCCGCCGGGATCTTCTCAAGCGCGCGAAGATCACCCAAACGCCGCATCGTCCAACAGGCGCGACCCATGGATGATACGAAGGATATAAACTGTTTTTTGGGAAACCCGAAAGATCGTCCTGTAATCACCATAAAGAATGTGCCGATAAGCCGTTCCTAAAACTTCATTTTCGGGAACGGAAGGGCATCTTTCCGGGTGCTGTTCCAAGGTGGTAATTTGATGCTCGATCCGGAGGATGAATTTTTCCGCTTCGCGGAGACTATCTTTGCGGATAAAGTTCCAGATCTCCTTTAAATCACCCTCAGCGGTATGGGTGACCTTAACCTGGAATCGAGTGGGCATGCTTGAATTCTTTCAAAAAAGATCGAGCGGGACGCACACGATCGGCCTTTATATCCTTCTCGGGGGACACCAAGGCGCGGGCAAGGTTCACGGCGCTCAAATAAACCTCATAAGCTTTCGCGTTCATCAGTACGGCGTCTGCCCTTCCATTGACTGTCAACACGACGGGACGGCCTGTTTGATGGATGTGGTCCAACAGAGCGCGGGTGTTTCGTTTGAGATCTGTCACCGACCTGATATCCTCAGAAAACTTGATGGCCATTCCCGCCTCCTTGGATCAAACATCTTATTAGGTGCTTAATTTAGCACCACTTGATCTTAAACACAAGCTCGGGTCCCGCTTCAGTGCGATTCTCCAAGCTCCACGTTTTTCCTGATTTAATTTGTCATGAAGTTATGGGGAATAAACCAATAAAAAGGGCCGAACCCTTAGGCCCGGCCCTTTTGTTTTTTTAAAAATTAAAGTTCGGAGACACCCGCTCTAAAAGAACAACCCTAATCCCGCGCTCCACTGCTGGGCGATCAAGTTCGTCCGGCCGAGTTCGGCCTCATACTGCGCGGTGACCTTGAAGTCCTTCTTGAACCTTCCGGTCAACCCCGCGCCGAGCACCACCCCGTCCTGGCCGATGGCGGGCCCCGCCACGGTAAAGCTGTCGCCCTGGCCGAACCCGGCCTGGATGCTTCCGCCTTTGTAATCGAACTCATGTTCCCAGGAAGAGTTGAACTGCGGGATCAGGTCCAGATCGCCGGCGGGGATCGTGCCATGCGCTTCCACGCCCAAACGCGTCTTGAGCGAATCCGCGCCCTGCGCCGCCACAGATAACGGCGCCAGGGAGCCGGTTTCGTTGTAAGCGTCCACATCCACTTGGCTGAATTCCGCCGATGCCGCGGGACCGAACACAAACCTGCCGCGTTTGAACTCATATCCGGTGTTAAGCTGTCCGCCGAATTGGACCCCGCTGGGCGAGCCTGTCGCTGTCCCGCCGAAAGAAGTTCTCAGGGTGGTGTAGCTGTTCAGCCCGGCCTGTGCCAGAAGATCGAGGTAAAAGTCGTCCTCGAACCAGGTGGAATAGACCCCGAACGCGCCGCCATTCTGGGCGACCGAACCGCCGCCGTTGAGAGTGATGTTCGCGGTGCCGTATTCAGCCAGGAAACCCAAGATGAGCGACCTTTCGATCTTTTTATCCAGGGCCGCCGTCAAGACCCCGCCGGAAGTCTGCTGATAGCCCTGCGCGTTGGCGTCCGAGGAAACCTTGAGGACATGGCCGGTCCAACTGAGCATGCCGTCCCAACCATCGTTACCGGAAGGCGTTATTTCCGCTTCCTCATCAGCGGGAACATTGGCCGCGAAAAGCGGACGTCCTCCCTCGCCCCTCAAGGGGTTGCCCGCATAACGGTTGGCATGGTCCTCCATCTCTCTTAAAAACATCATGCGGCGGGTCAGGGCCAGATAACCGGACTGCATTTGCGACAGACCGATCTGATGCAGGGAGACCATGCTCTCGGGCGACATCTGGGCCAAGGCTTTTTGATATTGGCTTTCGGACGTCAAGGTCCCCAGGGACGCCATCAAGGGCTCCGCGCCGGGATCGCTGAACAAACTGTCCAGGTTCTTTCCGACGGCGGTCTGGTTGCCGGTGGCGCCGGTGGTCGGCACGAAACTTTCCAACAGGGTTTCGACCACCACGCCGGTCGTCGAATAGACCGGCAGGAACCGGACGCCGTCCATGTCGGTCGTGACCGAGGTGAAGACGCCGGACAGGGAACCCGATCGGACCATCGTGAAACTTTGTCCCAGGGATGCCTGGAAACCATTGCGCGAGGCCAGATCAAGCGTTCCGGAAAGGGTCGCGGAGCCGGTGACGCTCAACAGGTCGTTCAAACCCGTGCCGCCGAGACCCAGCCGCAGAGTGCCCGAGGAACCTTGGGTGTAACTGCCGTTCACCACGAGGGTGTGGGTTGCGGCGTTGGATTGAAGCGTACCGCCCGCAACTTGGACCGATCCCGTTCCCAGAGCGTCCGAGCTTCCCGCCACTAAAGAACCGTCGTTAAGGACTATGCCGCCGCTGAAAGTATTCGCGCCGGTCAAGGTCAAAGCGCCCGAGCCTAACTTGTCCAGGCCTCCTGTGCCGCTGATGACACCCGAAAAGGATGTGGAGATATCGGCCCCGCCGGCGGCCAGGTCGTTGGAACCCAACTGGACCACGCCCGCTCCGCCGAGTGCTCCGACCGTGACCGAAGCTCCCGCTCCGCTCATGTTGAATGTCGCGCCGCCGCTCACCTGCAGCGCCCCGCTGCCCAAAGTGCCGGCGCCCGTGAGACTGAGGGTTCCGCCTTTAATGGACGTAGCGCCGCTGTAACTGTTCACACCGCTCAGATCCAGGGTGCCCGAACTGGTCTTCACCAGCGTTTCATTGCCTTCGATCGTTCCGGAGAAATTGCCGCTTCCGATATCCAGGGTCGCTTTTCGTCCTTCCAACGTGACCGCGCCCGAACCCGTCAAGACCCCGATGGAAACCCAGGCATTGCCTTTCGAACCCACCGTCACGCCGGCCCCGCCATCGCCGCCGGTGACGCTAAGCGTGTCATCCGTGCCGATCGATACGGAACCGACCGTCACCGAGGCGTTACCGCCGTTGCCGCCAACGCCGTCGGTCAGGATACCTGTGCCCGCGTCGCCACCCGTACCGCCCTCGATGGCGAGGGTGTCATCGGACCCGGAGAGGGTAATGGAACCTACGGTGACACCGGCATTGCCACCGTTGCCGCCAAGACCGCCGTCACCGGTGAGGCTGTCGCCGCCCGCGCCGCCGCTGCCGTCGATGATGGCAAGGGTATCGTTGGAACCGGAAAGGGTGATGGAGCCGACCGTGACCGACGCGCTGCCGCCCAGACCCCCGCTGCTACCGTCGCCGCCCGTGCCGCCATCGCCATTGACGATGCTAACGGAATCCGATGTTCCGGAAACGATGAAGGAACCGACCGTAACGGACGCGCTCCCTCCCAACCCGCCGAGGCCGCCGTCGCCCGTATTGCTGCCGCCCAGACCCCCGCTGCTACCGTCGCCGCCCGTGCCGCCATCGCCATTG
>CAYXYA010000269.1:0-3450 GCA_964469185.1 uncultured bacterium
CGATCTTACAAAACCCCCTAGATGGATGAGGGCTGGAGAGGAAAGGGGCAAAAAAAGAAAGCTGTTCAGGGATTTAAATAGATAAGTCCCTTCCGACCTCGCGAAACGCAAAAAAGCCCCGTCATGTTATGATGACGGGGCTTTTTACTTTTAAGGGATAGCGTCCATGAAAAAAACCGTCCGAAAAAACATCGGCCCTGAGAAAAATCAGACCGTCACCATCTTCGATGTCGCGGACAAAGCCGGCGTTTCCATCGCGACCGTCAGCCGGGTCCTGCAAAATTCAACCGGCTTCTCCGAAAAGACCCGCGACAGGGTCCTGGTCGCGGTGAAAGATCTGGGTTACAGGCCCAACGTCTCGGCCCAGGGGCTGGCCCAAAGGCACACCAATATCATCGGGGTCTTCGGGTGGTTCGAACATCACTCCCCTTCCTTTTATGAAATGCTCCTCGGCATCCAGGACAGGTTCGACGGGACCAACTACACGGTCCACGTCCTCAAATGGCATAACGATCCCGAAGTGGACCGGAAAGTTTTTGAGGAATTAGCCTCGCGGCATTTTGTTTCGGGCGTCATCCTGTTGAGCCAAAAGTTGGATAAGAAAGCCGTGGATATCCTTAAGGACTCCAACATCTCGGTGGTACTGACCGAATACGCCGCGCCTCATACGGACTGTGTCACCATCGATAACGAGAAGGGCGGGTATCTCGCCGCGAAACACCTCCTCGAACGGGGTTGCGAGAAGATCGCGGTCATCGCCGGTTGGCCCGACAACCCATTCATCGAGGAAAGGATCCGGGGATTCCAGAAAGCCTTGAAAGAGGCCGGGTTGGTGTCCCAGGGCGAGTTTTTCTTCAAGTCCAACTTCAAAATCCACGAGGGCGGATACAGCACGGCCAAGAAGATCCTCGAGCAGGATCCTTCCGTTGACGGCATCTTCGCTGCGGTCGGCGATATCGCCGCTGTCGGCGCCATGCGCTACGCGAAGGAAAAAGGCTTGAGGATACCGGACGATCTGCGGGTGGTGGGATACGACGGTCTCCAGGATTCGGCCTACTTCGATCCTCCCCTGACCACCGTTCACCAGCCGCTTTTCGAGCTGGGCCGCGCGGCCGCGGACAGCCTTATCGCGAACCTGAAAAAAAAAGAGAAGAAGATCGAGAACATCGTCCTCGAACCCAAGTTGATCGTCCGCGAGTCGACTTGACGAGGAAAAATGAAAAAAACACCTTTTAGTAGAAACCATTTCGGACCGGGTAAAGAGAAGGTCGTCACGATCTTCGACGTGGCTTATCAAGCCGGCGTGTCCACCGCGACGGTGAGTCGCATCCTTCGCAACGATCCCGTCATGAAACATTCGGAATCGACCCGCGAAAAAGTCCTGAAAGTCGTCAAGGCCCTGGGTTATCGTCCGAACGTGACCGCGCAAAGCCTGGCGCAGAGGCAAACGAATATCATCGGTCTTTTCGGCTGGTTCGAACGTCAGTCCCCTATCACCTATGAGATGTTCCTGGGGATCCAAAGCCATCTTTATAAGACCAACTACGTCATCCAGCTTTTGAATTTTGACGAAATCGAGAAGGATGAGAAAAAGTTCGTGGACGATCTGGCGCATACCAGCTTCGTTTGCGGCGTCATTCAGTTGGGCCAGGGACTCCGCAAAGCGTCCTCTTTTGAGGCGCTGAAAAGATCGAACATTCCCGTGGTCGTTATCGAGAACTACAGCCCCTTGGCGAACACTTTCAACGTGAACAACAAAAACGGCGGGGAATTGGCAGGCCGCCACCTGATAGCTCAAGGTGCCAGGAACATCGGCGTGATCTCTTATCCGCGGGACAGGACTTTCAATCGCGACCGCATCTTGGGATGCAAAAAAATCTTAAAGGAAGCTGGTCTGCCCTGCCGCGTTCAGACGATCCCCAACTCTCCCGATCTTCAGTTCTACGAGTTAGGCTATCAGTCGGCTAAAAAGCTCATGACCCTTCAGCCCCGCGTCGACGGGATCTTCTCAGCCGCCGGGGATGTCGCCGCGATCGGCGCGGTCAATTTCCTGAAGGAAAATGGGTTCAAGGTGCCCGGGGATGTCCGTGTCATCGGGTATGACAACACTAGGGAGTTCGCTTATTTCAAGCCTTCCCTGACTACCATCGACCAGCAGGCTTTTGAGATCGGTGTTCAAGCCAGCAGTTGTCTGCTGGATACTTTGGCTGGTAAACGCAAAGGTATCGAGTATATCGTGGTCGAACCCAAAATCGTCGTCCGCCGGTCCAGTTGATCCCAAAGGAGCGAGGACGCTCCTCCGTTCTGTTCAAAACCGCTTGAATGAACCCCGATCATTCGAATAACAACGCTTGCATCGTCCGTGAGAACGTTCTCACTAAAATCGATCCCCGTTTCCGAGGTATCGTTTCAGAAGCGGAAAGAAACGAATACCAAGCTCCATGACAGGGATCAAGAATGAGGATCGGCAAATACAAAAGGCACTTAACGGTCAAGACCTTCGCATGTTCCGTACTCCTCCTCGGATGTACGTTCAACGAGGTGAACGCCCAATGCAACTTGCGCCTGGTCTCTTATTACGCTTATTGGAACAAACCCATTTACACTTCGGCTCAGATTCCCTATTCGAAAATGACCCATATCGATCACGCTTTCATTGACGCGCACTCCGATGGAAGCATCGGTATTCCAGGTGGTTTTTTGGAGCCAAACCTGATCACGAACGCTCACGCGGCGGGAGTGAAGGTCCTCGTGTCGATCGGGGGCGGCAACGCGAATGTCAGCGTGACCTTCTCGACCCTTTCGGCCAACTCCGCCGCCCGCACTGCCTTCGCCAACAATCTTTACAATTTTTGTGTGACCAACGGTTATGACGGAGTGGATATCGATTATGAGTACCCGGCCAATAACACAGATAAGACCAATCTCAACTCCATGATGTCGGCGATCCGTGCGAAGATGCCTTCCCCGACATGGCTCATTACTATGGCCACCCACGAATCCGCCTGGGGCGCCACCTATGTGGATTTCACCACGTTGAAAGGCATCGTGGATTTTTTCAACGTCATGACATACGTCGACCATGGCGATTGGTCCGTGGCTAGCTGTCACACCTCTCCCCAATATCCGAATCCCGCCGATCCCGATGGGCCTTGGGGCCTCAAAAACGCGCTCGACTACTACATCACGACGAGAAGCGTCCCCGCGACCCAGATCAATTCAGGGATGGTTTTTTATGGAAAGGAGTTCACGACGGTCAATAGCCTCTGGGCGACTTGCGGCTGCACAACCTCCAATGTCGTGGATCGGGTTTACGGGAACTGGATCAAACCTCGCCTCAATGCCATGGGCTACACGGTCCAATGGGATGCCGTGTCCCAAGCCAACTATTTGACGGGAGCTGATTTCGTCACTTATGACAGCGTGACAAGCGTCACCAATAAAACGAAT
>CAYXYA010000270.1:0-3449 GCA_964469185.1 uncultured bacterium
GGTCATGCCACGGCCAGGTGGCAGCTCGGTACGCGTACTCTGAGGCGATTTAATAGAATTCTGGAATTGATCCGATAGTATTAAAGAAATAACAAGGGAGAGCTGTCCCTTGATTGGAGCGACCAATGTCCGCCGCTAAAAAAACCTTCTACGTCACCACCCCCATCTACTATGTGAACGACATTCCCCACATCGGGCACGCCTATTCCACAGTGGGCGCGGACGCCCTGGCCCGGTTCAAACGCATGGATGGCTATGACGTTTATTTCCTCACGGGTACCGACGAGCACGGGCAAAAGATCGCCAAGACCGCCAAAGAAAAGGGCCTCGAGCCCAAACAACTCGCTGACCAGGTGGTTGAACGTTTCAAGGAAGTCTGGAAAAGGCTGGGTATCACTTACGACCGTTTCATCCGCACCACCGATGAAGACCACCGCCAGACCGCGCGGGTTTTCTTTAAGAAGGTCATGGACGCGGGCTATATCTATAAAGCGGATTACGAGGGCTGGTACTGCCTGCCCGACGAGAAGTTCCTCCTCGACGCCGAGGTCAAGGACGGCGCCGGAGGCACGAAAACCTGTCCTGATTGCGGACGTCCGGTCGAGCGCATCAAAGAAGAGAACTACTTTTTCGCCATGTCGAAGTTCCAACAAAAACTCGAGAAATACCTGGCCGACCATCCGAATTTCATCCAGCCGGACAGCCGCAAGAACGAACTCGTCAATAATTTCATCAAACCGGGCTTGACCGATGTTTCCATCAGCCGTTCTTCGGTGAAGTGGGGCATCCCCGCGCCGGTACCCGGCGAATCCACCATTTATGTTTGGTTCGACGCCCTTATCAATTACATCACCGCGCTGGGCTGGCCCGACGGCGAGGGCTACAAAAAATACTGGCCCGCGGATGTGCATATCATCGGAAAGGACATCCTGCGGTTCCACGCTACCATCTGGCCCACCATGCTCATGGCGGCCGAGATGCCTTTACCCAAAAAGATCTTCGGTACTGGTTTCATCAAC
Source organism: uncultured bacterium (assembly GCA_964469185.1). Classification (GTDB taxonomy): domain Bacteria; phylum Oederibacteriota; class Muellerivitia; order Muellerivitales; family Muellerivitaceae; genus CAYXYA01. Next base: position 1,020 of record CAYXYA010000270.1, read on the forward strand.
ATGGACGGAGATAAGATGTCCAAGAGTTTGGGCAACGTGGTCAATCCCATGGAGATGATGGATCTTTACGGCCCGGATGCCCTGCGCTATTACCTTTTGCGCGAGGTTGTTTTCGGTCTGGACGGCAATTATTCCACCGAGGCTTTCGAGCTTCGCTTCAACGGCGACTTGGCCAACGACCTGGGCAATCTGGTGCACCGCAGTCTGACCATGCTCGAAAAATACTTCGAGGGCGTGGTTCCGCAAGCCGGCGCCAACGGCGACCTTGAAAAGCAATTAGCCGCTTTGGGCACGGGTTACTCCGCGAAAGCCAGGGAAGCCATGGAAAAACTCGAGTTTCACCACGCCCTCTCCCACGCCTGGGACTTGGTGAAACGCGCCAATAAATACATCGACGAAACCGCTCCCTGGAAGATCGCGAAAGAAGGCGACGCCGGAAAAGAAAAACTGGCGACCGTCATGGTCTCGCTCATGGAATCCCTTCGCGTCACCGCGATCTCCGTCGCGCCCTTCTTGCCGTTCACGGCGCAGGGCATCTGGTCGCAACTGGGTTATGCCGACGAGGTATCCCAACACACTCTGGCGGAAACCGAGGCCTGGGGAAAGATCCCGGTCGGTCAGAAGATCGCGAAGGGCCAGCCGCTTTTCCCACGCATCGAAAAAAAGAAACCGTAAAGGAGCCTATTCATGGATACGACTTGGCATGAGGTAGCGACGATCGGTTTAAGGTGGCTCCACGTCCTGGGAGGCATCCTGTGGCTGGGAATGGGTTTCTTCATGAACTTCGTCCATTTAGCCTATATGCCTTTGCTTGATCCGCCTTCCCGAAAGGCGGTCATTCTCGGGCTGGTGCCGAGGGTCGTGGCGTTCCTGATCGTAGGGGCGATCATCTCGGTCGCCGCGGGTCTGACGCTGGAAGCCATCGCTCCGCCCCAAACGACCGAGGCCCGCATGTGGCTGACCTTCGGATCCGACCTGGCCTTCACCATCTTCTTCATCGGGGCGCTCATCATCGTTCCCTCCGTTTTGAAGGTCATCAAGACCGTCAAGAATGGACAATCGCCCGCGCCTGGCCTGATGAAACTGATGACCTTCTTTTCCAAATTGAACGCCTATCTGGCCGTGCCCATGATCTTTGGGATGCTGGCGGGCGCGGGTCATTTCGGCCACGCGAACGCGACCATCGGCGCGGCGGTTTGTCTCAGCGGCTGGGCCGTTGTTTGGCTCGTCTTTTGGCAGTCCAAACGGGTCTCGACCGAGGTTTAAAAAGAAGATGATTAACCACTAAGGGCACCAAGAAAACCAAAGACGAATTTGGATTCAGAAATTAGACATCTTTTGTTTTAAATCGAAAATATTAGATCCTACTTTGTGCCCTTGGTGCCCTTTGTGGTTCAATCTTGTTAGGAGTTTTTCATGTTAATCGACACCCATTGCCACCTCGACGACGTCCGCCTCATCGGCGACGAGGAAGCAGTCCTCCAAAAGGCGCGGGAGATGGGCGTGGGGCTCATGGTGACCATCGGCACCGACGAGCAAACTTCCGCCGCCGCCGCCAAGATCGCCGCCCGTCATCCCGGAAAGATCTATCACACCGTGGGCGCGCATCCTTCCGACGTGGACCGTTTCGACGAGGGGATCCTCAAGACCATCGAGAAGCTGGCCCGCGAGACGGGGCCCAAGGCCATCGGCGAGATCGGTCTGGATTACCACCACACTTCCGATAAGAAGCGTCAATTCGAGGTCTTCGAGCGCATGATCGCTCTGGCGAAAGAACTCTCTCTTCCCATCGTCATCCATGACCGCGACGCCCACGATGACATCCACCGCGTGCTCAGTGAAAAAGCCAAGGGGCTGAAGATCCTCATGCATTGCTATTCCGCCGGGCCCGACTATGTGGAACGTTTTATGGACCTGGGCTGCACCTTTTCCATCGCGGGGCCGGTCACCTTCAAGAACGGCCAGACCCTCCGCGACGCGGTGGCCAAGATCCCTCTGGACCGCCTCGTGGTCGAGACGGACTCGCCTTACCTCACGCCCGATCCCTTCCGGGGCAAGCGCAACGAGCCCGCCTATGTGAAATATACCGCCGAGAAAGTAGCCGAAGTAAAGGGGTTATCCCTCGAAGAACTAGCTAAAGCCACCACCCAGAACGCGAAACGGTTCTTTAATATTTGAGGTTTAAAGGGAAATTAGAATCTTAATTCCCTCGTAATGTTCCGTTTAGTGTTTTTTTCTTTTTCGACCTTCTCCACTCAGCCCGCCATCCGTCACCTATTTGGGATAACTCGGTATCGAACATCTAGCTCGCTCCACCCATCCCCCTGTGGGGCCCTTTCGCTTGCTTCTTCAGGGATTCGATCCGGCTTTTGGTAGGGGGTCTTCGTTGGAGAAGGTCGGGGGTTTTTAAAGACTTAAAAAACACCCTGC
>CAYXYA010000271.1:0-3441 GCA_964469185.1 uncultured bacterium
ACTTCCTGCGGCGGGACTTCAATGACCTGCTCGCGCATATCCACTTTTCGGATGGTCTCAAAGGGGAAAAGGATGGTCAACCCCGACTCCGCGGTTTTGGTGTATTTTCCCATCCGCTCGATCAAACCCTTTTCATACGGACGCAAGATTCGGACCGCCCGCAAGGCAAAGATAAAAGCAAATACGACGAGAACTAAAACGATCATGCTTGGAATAAAAGCCTCCCTAAATGACCAACTTTAAATCTTTACCACCAGAATATTTCCACGAGCCTCAACCACGCTCACGGATATGTTCAATTTCAACTCTTCCCCAGTTTTCGTCTCAGCCTTCCAATCTTCCCCGGCCACTTTGATATAACCGTGAGAATGATCGTGTTTGTCAACTTGGGTCACAACGGCGGATTGACCAACGAGCGAATCCACATTGGCCTCTCGTTTCGTGGAACCGGAAAACCGGGAAGCCCAGCGGCGGCTGAGAATAACGAGGATAACGGAGGAAACGGCGAAGGTCGTGTATTGGACCATATCGGTCGCGACAAAAAAGCTAACCCCGGCGGTGATGACCGCGCCGGCGCCGATCCACAGGAAGAAAAAAGAAGCGGTTGTTAATTCAAGGATGAAAAAAACAACCGCCGTGATGATCCACCAAACCGCTGGATGCATAGTCCCCCCTGAAAGGGCTTTATTTTTTAGAATCCATATATTCGATCAAGTCAACGACCCGATTGGAATATCCCCACTCGTTGTCATACCAAGAAAGAACTTTCACCATGTTGCCGCCGACAACATAGGTCGACAAAGCGTCCACGATGGAAGAATGGGGGTTTCCTTTGAAATCGGCGGAAACCAACGGTTCCTCCGTCACATCGAGATATTTGTCGAGCTTGGCGCTCTTCGCGGCTTCTTTCAAAACGTTGTTAATATCGTCTTTGGTCACGGTCTTGCCCAACTCAACAACCAAGTCCACCACCGAAACAACCGGCGTTGGAACGCGAATGGACAAGCCGTCGAGTTTGCCCTTCAAGTCCGGCAAAACTAAACCGATGGCCTTCGCGGCGCCAGTAGAAGTCGGGATCATGTTCATACTCGCGGCGCGCGCGCGACGGAGGTCTTTATGAGGAAAGTCTAAAGTGACTTGGTCGTTCGTGAAACTATGGATGGTCGTCATCAAACCCTTGACGATCCCAAACTTGTCATGCAAAACCTTGGCGAAAGGGGCCAAGCAGTTGGTCGTGCAAGAAGCGTTCGAGACCACATGGTGATTCTTTGGATCGTATTTGTCTTCGTTGACACCCAAGACGATCGTCAAATCCTCGCCGGTAGCCGGGGCGGAAATAACGACTTTCTTCACACTATCCTTCAAGTGAGCGACAGCTTTGGTCTTGTCGGTGAAATGGCCCGTGGATTCGACCACATATTCAACACCCATGGTTCCCCATGGGATCAAAGCCGGATCGCGCTGGGCGAACACTTTTACCTCTTTGCCATTCACGATAACGGAGTTTTCGCCCGCTTTGACGTCCGCATGGAGGTTTCCAAGAACCGAGTCGTACTTTAAAAGATGGGCCAGGGTTTTCGCGTCGGTGAGGTCATTGACCGCGACAATTTCGATGTTTTTGTTGCCCATGGCCGCGCGGTAAACATTGCGCCCAATACGGCCAAATCCGTTAATACCGACCTTGATAGCCATGCATTCCTCCAAGGAATCGAAGTAAAGAGCGGCTAAACTAACACAGGGTTTTAGAGGGGTCAAGACTCAAAACAGCGGTTGGCTTTTGGCGATTAGTCCTTAGCTAGCACCTAACGGCTAACTGCTAAGTGCTACGATGAGGTGTTCGTCCAAAGACCACCGCGCCCACCCACGAGACACCCGTTTCCTTGATCACCTTCGCGCATTCTTCCAATGTCGCTCCTGTGGTGAACACATCGTCTACCAAAACGACTTTTGAAAAAGGCTGAGTGAAAACGCTTTTGTAAGCGCCTTCGGGATTGTGTATCCGTTTTTCACGGGTCAAGGACATCTGCGGCACCGTCGAGCGGATCTTTCTAAGCAGCGGTTTTATTGGAATTCTTGTTTTTACGGATAATTCTTGGGCCAACAGCTCGGCAGGATTGTACCCTCTCTCCCTTTCTCGTTCAGGGCTTAAAGGAACCGGCACCAGGGCTTCTGCCCCTTCCCAAAAAGAATTGGGAACCGAATTCAAGATCTGTCTGGCGATATCGGCCTTCAACTTTTCCATTCCCTCGAATTTGAAAGCATGGTGGGCTATCCGAATCGGTCCCTCATAAACCCCGAATGCGCGCACACGGTCCAAAAAATACGGGTCTTCTCCACAATCGCAACACCGGATCCGAACCGCACCCTCAAATCCATCCGTCGGCAAAGAGACGCCGCAATGTTCGCAAATGGGGTCTTCATAGGATTGGGTTTTATCGAAACAAGCCCGGCAAAGGATGTTGGAGAGACCTTCTTGAAAAGTTTCCCCGCAATATCGGCATACTTTTGGAAATAAAAGATTCAAAACAATTTCAGGAATAATATTTTTCATGTTAAAGGAAAATCAGGACCTTGATTTTTATTGGAGGAAATAATCTTGGCAAGCAGCTATCTTAATTTTTGAAACACAGCAGACGCCAATAGCCGAAGGGTTGGATAGGAATATCCTCCGCGCCGTGCATTTCGGCTCGGTCCAAGAACTCATCCATGTAAAAAAGCGGTTCGTAACCCAAAACGGGGGCCATCGGACGCAACGCTTTTTCAATGACACTCGAAAACGAACCCTTTTGACTGAAGTGATTCAAGATATAGATGCCTCCGCCGGGGCGGGTCACTCTTTTCATCTCCCGTATCATGGCGACGGGATCCGGCGTGACCGACGCGACGAACATGGCGATGCTCTTGTCAAAAGAATGGTCCGGGAAATCCAACTTTTGAGCGTCCATCAAATGGAGATCAACATTGTCCAAACCCAAACCATCCACACGCTCTTGCGCTTGTTCCAGCATTTCGGCGGTCAAGTCGATGCCGGTGATATCTACGTTCGTGGGATAAAGCGGCAGGGATAATCCTGTTCCAATACCGATCTCCAATACACTATCCCCGCTTTGCAGGTCCATTTGCTGTATCGCTTTTGCGCGTCCAGGATTGAGCGCGAAGATATAAACCCGGGAGTAAAACCGATAGCTCGATAGAACCGATGTGTTATCCATCTTGATGTACCCTCTAATAATTCAGGATTTTAAGAACGAATGCATATTACAGCTAGCACACAATAAATCAAAGTTCTAACAACCGAACTTTTGCCGAGCCCCCAAAAACATCCTCCAGTCAAGGGACAGCTCTCCCTTGTTATTCTTTAAATACTATCGGATCAAGGGCAAAATCCGATTGAATCCCCTCAGCACGCGTACCGAGCTGCCACCAGGCCGTGGCACGTGC
>CAYXYA010000272.1:0-3435 GCA_964469185.1 uncultured bacterium
GCAAAGCCGACGCCATCGTTCATGACGAGATCAAAAAAGCCGGCCTCTACCACTCCATCTGGCAGTCCTTCGCGGTGTTGACTCCGCTCAAGTCGGTGGGTGTCATGGGCGACGAGAGGACTTACGAGAATGTCTGCGCCATCCGCGCTGTCCATTCCACTGACGCTATGACAGCCGACTGGGTGAAACTGCCTTATGAATTAATGGGAACCATTTCCAACCGCATCATCAATGAAGTCCGCGGCATTAACAGAGTTGTTTACGATATTACGAGCAAGCCTCCCGGCACGATCGAGTGGGAATAATCAAAGGTTTTTGCTCCTTTTTTCTTTGAATTCAAAATAGAGAATTTAGAAACCGGGCTATAATTCCCCCATCATGAATCGCCAACCATTCGTTCATCTTCACGTCCACAGCCAATTCAGCCTCCTGGAAAGCACCGTCCGGCTTGAGCTGCTGATGGCCCGCTTGAAAGAATTCCAAATGCCCGCCGTGGCCATGACCGACAAGGGCAACCTCTTCGGCGCCATCGCCTTCTACCAGAGCGCCCTTAATCACGGGTTGAAACCTATTTTGGGATGCGAGATTTGGGTCACGCCCGAATCCCGCGGTGTTCACAGCAAACCCCCTACGACCTATCCTTTAGTGCTCCTCGCGGAGAACGACGAGGGTTACCAAAACCTGATGAAGCTCTCCTCCTCCGGCTATTTGACCGGCTCCCATTCCGTTCCTCATATCGAGAAGGCTTTGATTGCCCGTTACAGCAAGGGCTTGATCGCCCTTTCCGGCGGGGAGAACAGCGAGGTCAACCGTTTCATCCTCAAGGAAGAAGCGCCGCTGGCGGCTAAAGTCGCGGGGGAATATCAGGAAATTTTCGGGAAGGATAAGTTCTTCCTCGAGATACAAGACCACGGCCAGTCCTCGGACAAGCTGGTCCAAAAGCAATTGATCGAGCTCGGCGCGAAGGGTTCCATTCCCCTGGTCGCGACCAATAGTGTCTATTACCTCAAAAAAGAAGAAGCGGTATTTCACGAGACCCTTTTAGCCCTGGGACGGGGCGAGGTCCTGTCCAACCCCAACCGCTATTCCCTGGGAACCCAGGAGTACTACCTGAAGTCCCCCGCCGAGATGGAGGCTTCTTTCAAGGAACTTCCGCAGGCGCTTCGAGCGACGCTGGATATCGAGGAGCGCTGTCATGTGAATATCGAGTTCGAGAAGACCTATATGCCGTCCTTCCCGGTCCCTGACGAGACACTGACGGAGCATGATCATCTCGTCAAGGTTTGCCGCGAGGGAGTGGTCAAGCGGTTCGGATCGCGCGCTTCGGAGCCGGAGATCCAGAATCGTCTCAACGAGGAACTGGGCATCATCCACAAGACCGGCTTCAGCGGTTACTTTCTCATCGTGTCGGACTTCATCGCGAAGGCCAAACAAAAGGGCATCCCCGTGGGGCCGGGCCGCGGTTCGGCGGCGGGTAGTTTGGTGTCCTACGTCCTGGGTATCACGGATGTCGATCCCATCCGCTACGACCTTCTCTTCGAGCGGTTCATCAATCCCGAACGGGTGAGCGCACCTGATATCGACGTGGACGTCTGCGACCGGCGCCGCGGCGAAGTACTCCAATACATCACCGACACTTACGGAAAAGACCGGGTCGCTTCCATCGTCACCTTCGGGACCATGGCCGCCAAGGCCGCCATCCGCGACGTGGGAAGGGTGCTGGAAATACCACTCCACGAGGTGGACCGCATCGCCAAGCTGATCCCGTTCGAGCCCAAGATCACATTGGATGACGCGGCGGAAAAGGTGCCGGAACTCCGGGTCATCGCCCGCGAACAGGGGCCTCACCGCAAACTATGGGACACGGCCCGCGCGCTGGAAGGTTTGGTGCGCCACGTTTCTACCCACGCGGCGGGCATCATCATCGGCAACGAACCGCTCTTCAACAGCGTCCCGCTCTGCACGGACACCGAAGGCGGAACCCTGACCCAATACGACATGAACGCCTTGAAGGATGTCGGTCTCTTGAAACTCGACATCCTGGGTCTTCGCACCTTGAGCGTCATCGACGATACGCTTCAACTCATTCAAGCCACGCGGAAGCAGAAGATGGACCTGGAAACCATCCCGCTCGATGACGAGGCGACTTTCAAACTCCTGCGGGAAGCCAAGACCTCCGGCATTTTCCAATTGGAATCGCGGGGCATGCGTGATTACGTCCGCAAGCTGGCTCCGACCCATATCGAGGACCTGATCGCCCTGTTAGCCCTTTATCGTCCCGGTCCTTTGGGCTCCGACATGGTGGACAACTTCATCCACGGCAAGAAGGGGATCACGCCGGTCAAATACGCGCATCCTAAGCTCGAGCCGATCCTCAAGACCACTTACGGCGTCATTCTTTACCAGGAACAGGTCATGCGCATCGCCAAGGACCTGGGAGGGTTCACCCTGGGCCAGGCGGACCTGCTTCGCCGCGCGATGGGAAACAAGAACTCCGAGAAGATGGAACAGATGCGGGGCAAATTCCTCTCCGGCGCCAAGGAAGCGAAGATCCCCGCCGATACCGCCGAGGCCATCTTCAACCTCATGGCGAAGTTCGCGGGCTATGGTTTCAACAAGTCCCACAGCGCGGCTTACGGGCTGGTGGCCTATCAAACCGCTTACCTGAAGGCCCGTTACCCGGCGGAGTTCATGTGCTCGCTCCTCACCAGTGAGATGGGCAACCAGGACAAGGTCTCCCAGTACATTTTCGAGTGCAAGAAACTCGGTATCAAGGTCCTGCCGCCGGACGCGAACGAGAGCTCCGATGTTTTTACGGTAAATTCTAAGGGGGAAATTAGGTTCTCCTTATCCGCCATCAAGAATGTGGGGACACCCGCGGTGCAGGCCATCCTGGAGGCCCGAAAAAAAGACGGGCCTTACAAGACTTTCTTCGATTTTTGCCGCAGGGTGGACCTGAAGGCTTTCACCCCCCGGATGCTCGAATGTCTCGCCCTGGCGGGCGCCTTTGATTTCACCGGAGGGGACCGGATGGCCATGAAGATGGTGGCGGAAAAGATCTTCCGGCAGTCGCAGATCGCCCAGGCGGATTCTCAAAGAGGGCAAACCTCGATGTTTGGGTCTCTTTCCGCGGGAACCGAGGATGTTTTGCCCGTTCCGGGAGAATCTTCCCCGGCCCAGATCCTCATGGCCGAGAAAGAAGTGCTCGGCTTTTACCTATCGGGTCATCCCCTGTCCGAACACGAGTGGGAGTTGGAACATTACGTCATTCCGCTCCACGAGCTTGAGGAACTACCCGACAATATGGAGATCCGCGTCGCGGGTCTTATCCGGCATTTCTCGCAAAGCGTCGTGAAGAAATCCAAGGAGATCTACGCCCGTTTCGTTCTGGAGGACCTGCACTCGCACGCGGAGGTCATCGCCTGGCCCGAGGTA
>CAYXYA010000273.1:0-3424 GCA_964469185.1 uncultured bacterium
ACAAGGGGATCGACTTACGGGTTAAGTATGGCGCTGAAGTTTACGCTTCAGCCGCGGGGAAAGTGATCTTTACCGGGATTTCCGGCGGCTATGGGAATCTGATCCAGATCGCTCATGGGAACGGCTTTATCACCTTTTATGGGCACTTGTCCAAGATATACGCGAAGGCTGGACAGCACGTCCGGCGCGGGACTTTGATCGGCCGGGTCGGCGCGACGGGACGCGTGACGGGACCTCATCTTCATTTTGAGATCCGAAAAAATGGAAAAGCGGTGGATCCACTCCAATATATTTAGAGGAGCGAGAAGCGAACGATTTCAGACTCTTTTAGCTGGTTTTGGTGGGTTGTTTTCAACCGACCGAGAAGGTAAGGTAGTGAATCAATGGATCCAAGATTTATAAAAGATAGCGGTGTTGAAACTTACACCGGCAACGAGTTGATCCTCAAGGGCGGTTTGGAAGCGGGAATGAACCTGCTTACCGGCTATCCCGGTTCGCCTGTGGCGGATGTTTTTGAGGCCGCCGCCAACGCCTCTCCTTACCTGAAAGAACACGGGATCCTCGCCCAGATCGCCAATAACGAAGCCCTCTCGGCGGCGCGCTTGAACGGTGCCCAGATGGCGGGTCTTCGTGCGGTGACGGTGATGAAGTCGGTCGGGTTCCATGTGGCCGCCGACGCGCTCATCTCCGGCAGTTTGGCGAAGAAGGACCATCAGGGCGCGGGCGTCATCGTCATCGGTGACGATCCCTGGAGCGACACCACTCAGGTGCCTGTGGATTCCCGCCGCTTGTCCGACCATCTTTTTATCCCCGTGTTGGAACCGGCGACATTCCAGGAAGTCAAAGATTGGATGAAGGTGGCCTTCGAGTTGTCCGAGGAGGCCGACCTTTTCATCGCTTATCTGCTCATCACCTACACCGCCGAAGGCGGTGGAAGCGTGAAGGTCTATCCTAACCAGCCGTCGAAGGGTACGACCACTCTCAACAAGACCACCATTGATAGTTCCAAGATCGACATCACCCATTCCATCATGCTGCCGCCGCATACGGTACCGCTGGAGAAGGAAGCTTTGGAACAGAAGTTCCCGCGTCTTATCAAGGCCGCGAGGGAAAAGGGGATCAATAAGGTTCTGTATCCGAGCGAAAAGAACGAGATTGCTTTTGTCACCGCGGGCGCGTCCTACACTTATTTAGAACAAGCGCTGGAGGAATTCGGGCTTTCGGGGAAATTCCCGATCCTGAAACTGGGAATGACCTTTCCTGTCGATCCGCAAGAGGTCGCTGAGATCCTGAAGTGCTCGAAAACACTTATCGTGGTCGAGGAGAAGCGTCGTTTCATCGAGGCACAGGTCCGCAATATCGTGATGGACCTTTACCAAGCCGGTAAAGTGAAAGAGATGCCGACGGTCTGGGGGAAATCTTTTCCCGACAGTTTGAAAGGTTTTCCAACGGATCAAGGCTTGAGTCCCGCGGTCGTTATGACCACGCTGGCACCCTTGCTGAAGAAATTTCAGCTTTCCATCCCCCAAGTCGTAAAAGAGATTCAATTCATCGAGAGCCTGAGCCAGCTTGATGTCACCATTCCCAACCGCACGCCTTCTTTCTGTCCCGGCTGTCCTCATCGTGATTCCTCCTCTGTTTTCCTGGAACTGGTAGCGGACTTCAAGGATCCCAAGTTCATGAAGAAAAAGTACAGGCGCGGACCGCTTGACATCCTTTTCCACGGCGACGCCGGCTGTTACGTTCTGCTCTTCATGCCTCCCAACGGCCCTCTTATGCACAACTACATCGGGATGGGCTTGGGTGGCGGGACCGGCGCGGGCCTTTCCCCTTTTTCCACGAATAAATCGGTATGTTTCATCGGGGACTCCACCTTCTTCCATTCAGGGCTGGCGGAGGTCTCGGATTCGCTCAAGAACAACCAGGACGTGCTTTACGTCATCCTCGACAACAAAACGACCGCGATGACAGGCCACCAGCCTCATCCCGGGATGGATTCGGATCTCATGGGGAATCCCACCTTCGCGCAGGATATTGAGCAATTGCTCATGGGGATGACCGAGGGGGAGGAAGTCTCGATCGCTCGGGTCAACCCGGAAAAACGGGATGATTACCGGCAGATCCTTGAGGACATGATCCTGGAAGACGGCGTTAAATTCGTCATCGCTGACAAGGAATGCGGTATCACCTTCCAGCGCCGGAAGCGCCATGAATTGAGTTTGAAGAAAGAAAAAATGGGCCTGGTCTATTTGCCGGCACAAACCCGCGTCAACGTCAACGAGCACACCTGCGAATATTGTTTGGAATGCACGCGCCTCACCGGATGTCCCGGTCTGGCGATCGAGAACAGCCTCTACGGTCCCAAGATGGCGACCGATATTTCTTATTGTGTCTCCGATATGGCCTGCACCCGCATCAAAGCATGCCCGGCTTTTGAGGAGCTTACTATCGTGCGGGCGCATAAACCCGCGACGCCTCAATTACCCGATCCTTCGCTCATTCCTGTCCCTGATGCGTTCAAGTTCGACGAGGACTGGCGGGCTTATGTAGCGGGCGTGGGCGGTATGGGCATCGGCAGTTCCACGGCGGTTTTGGTCCGCGCCGCGCTCAAGCACGGCTATCACGTGACCTTTTGCGATAAAAAGGGTATCGCGGTGCGCAACGGCGGAGTCTATTCCCAGATCACCTTCTCGAAGCGCGAGAAAGTCGTGGCGCCTCTCATGCCCCAGGGAAAAGCCGACCTGCTACTCGGGTTGGATATTTTGGAGGCTGCCCGCGGTATCGACCCGCGGTTCAATTTCCGGATCGGTTCCAAAGAGTTCACTCACTCCGTCCTGAATACTCACAAGACCCACACCATCCTGACCTTGATGGGGAAGGATGATTTTAGCCCCGCCCAACTATCCGACCTTTTCAAGAAATACACGAAGGATTACTTTGGCGGCGACTTGAGCCAGATCGCCGAGGATTATTTAGGGAATAAAGTGTTCGTCAATATCATGCTCCTGGGCGCGGCATTCCAGAGAGGCCTTCTGCCCTTGACCCTGAACGAGATGATCGACGCGATCAAGGATAACTTCGAGCCGCGCGCGGCGAATTACAACATCAAGGCTTTTCATCTGGGCCGCCACGTGGTGTCGCAACCGGAGAAATATAATGTTGAAGTCCGCGAGGGATTCCAAGAGGTCATGACCCGCAAAGCGAACTTGCTCAGCGCGTCGGAAGGCAAAGCTTATCGCGAAATGGTTGGACAGTTCCTGGAACTTTGGGAAGGGGACGAGGAAACCCGCCTGCAGTTCGTAAGCCGACTTTACGATCTCATCAAGTTCGAGGATCCGGCCTACGCCCGTCAATACTTGAGCCGCGTGATGGCGACGCTCCGCAAAGACTCCAAAGCAGCCGATTACGCCGTGACCAAAGCCGT